>WLDW01000002.1 GCA_009704605.1 Actinomycetota bacterium | reverse complement strand
TCGTTGGTGCAACGACTAGGTCTGGGATGTTGCCGAATCCTTTGCGCGACCGTTTTGGTTACACCGCAAACCTGGAGTTTTATGGCCACGAGGATTTAGCTACAGTGCTTGTTCGTGCAGCGAAGCAGTTAGCGCTTGCAGCAGAGACTCAGGCGATTGAGTTGATTGCGTCTCGATCCAGAGGAACCCCACGAGTCGCCAACCGGCTTCTTCGCAGGGTTCGCGACTTTGCATTGGTTGATGGCGCCGGTGTGATTACAGCCGAGGTGGCGAAAAAGGCACTTGAACTTTACGAAGTGGATTCACTTGGATTGGATCGATTGGACAAGCAGATCCTCGAGGCGTTGATTGTAAAGTTCCAAGGCAAGCCTGTTGGGCTATCCACTCTTGCTGTGGCCATTGGTGAAGAGCCTGACACTATCGAATCGGTTGTTGAACCCTACCTCCTTCGAGAAGGCCTGATTCAAAGGACCAGTAAGGGTCGCCAAGCGACCTCTTTGGCCTATCGGCACCTGGGTGCCAGTGAATCGAGTTAGCTGGCCTACTTCGGGTTAAGTTATAATTAGGGACGCGCAAAAGCGCGTTTTTTGACGTTAGGCCCTCATGTCGGACACATTGTTTTTCTTCCTTGCCCTGACTTTCTTGGGTGTTTGGATCTTTATCTCTGGACGTAACCGTAAGAAAGCTGCTGAAAAGCTCCGCTCCGAAGTGGTGAAGGGTGCGGCAGTGATGCTAACCAGTGGCATTTTCGGAAAGATCTTGAGCGTCAAAGAAGATCGAGTCGAACTCGAAACAGCTCCGGGCCAGAAGCTGACTGTTGCAATCGGGGCAGTAAGCAGAATCGAGCAGGCACCGAAAGCCGCAGCTGCTTCCAAAACTTCTAGTTCAACTGCAAAAAAGCCAAAGGCCCCTAAAGCCAATTCCGGAAAGTAATAGGGGAGTAAAGAGTTGGCAGCTAGCAGCACCGTAAAGTCGGCACGCAAATCCCTGATTTGGTTACTAGTAATCATTTTCGGACTCGCCGGACTTATCGGCTTCGGATCAACAACCGACGAGAACGCTAGCTTCACGCCTAAGTTGGCACTGGATCTTCAGGGTGGAACTCAGATTATTCTTTCCCCACTATTGCTTGATGGCCAAGCTGTTACGACCGAGCAATTAGATCAAGCTGTTTCAATCATTCGCCAGCGTGTTGATGCCAGTGGTGTGAGCGAATCTCAGGTGATTACCCAAGGTGATACAAACATCATCGTTTCCATCCCGGGTATCCCTGACGAGAACACTCTCGCGCTAATCAAGGCTTCCGCAAAACTTGAATTCCGTCCTGTTTTGATAACTAGTGCAGGCACACCTTCGGCCGAGGTGGATGGTGCCGGAACTTCCGATCCAGATGCAACAGAATCTCCTGCTCCGGAGGAAACACCCGCAGCGGAAGAACCAACGGCTTCGCCTACCGATGGCAGTGATTTGAATTGGATCACACCAGAGATTCAAAAAGAGTTTGACGATCTAGATTGTGCATCTGTGTTTAGGGAGCCTGGCCAAATCGATGATCCTGCTGTGCCCTTGGTTACCTGTGATGTAAATGGATTTTCAAAGTTCATTCTTGGCCCGGTTGAAGTTGATGGAGCCAACATCTCCGACGCATCAAACGGAACAGTCACATCTTCGACCGGTGCTTCGACCAATACCTGGGCTGTGAACCTTGAATTTGATGAGGTTGGCACCGAAGGTTTCTCGACAGTAACTCAAAGATTGTTCCCACTAGAGCAGCCGAGGAACCAATTCGCAATTACGCTTGATGGATTTGTGATCACCGCGCCTACCACCCAAGCAGTCATTACAAATGGCTCGGCCCAGATCACCGGAAGCTTCGATCGCGATTCTTCTAAAGTCCTGGCTGATCAGCTGAAATACGGATCTCTTCCAATTGGTTTTGAGGTTCAAAGCCAGGAAAACATTTCAGCGACTTTGGGTCAAGACCAACTAACAAGCGGTCTGTTGGCCGGTCTAATTGGTTTGATTCTCGTAGTCATCTATTCCGCTTTCCAGTATCGAGGATTGGCGATAGTCACGGTTGGATCGCTTCTAGTTGCCGCCGTCTTGGTCTATTTGTTGATTGCGTTCCTTTCGTGGAGACAGGGATACCGATTGTCGATGGCTGGAGTCGCAGGACTCATTGTCGCTATCGGTATTACGGTTGACTCCTTCATTGTTTACTTCGAGCGAGTCCGTGATGAGATACGTGAAGGAAGAAACCTTGAGGTTGCCGTAGAGAACGCTTGGAAGAGATCAATTCGAACAATTCTGGCCTCAGATGCGGTCAGCTTCACAGCTGCAGCGACTCTGTTTCTTTTGACCGTAGGTAACGTGCGTGGTTTTGCGTTCACTTTGGGACTCACAACGATTGTGGACCTGATCGTTGTGTTTCTCTTCACACACCCACTTCTTCGTCTACTTGCGCGCACTAAGTTCTTTAGCTCAGGTAACCCTTGGTCAGGGTTCGACTCGAAGGCCTTGAAGGCTTCGGGGTATGTTGGGCGTGGTCAATTTAGAGTGGCCCCAACTTTGAGCCAAGGAAAGGCTTTGAAGGTTTCCAAAGAAGCCGCCACGAGGCAAACCATTGCGGAACGAAAAGCACAGGCCGCACTCGAAGAAGCAGACAAGTCAGGTGGCAACTAATGTCGAAGTTTAAGGATTTTGGTAACGATCTTTACAGTGGAAGAGTTTCAATCGACGTTGTAGGCCGTCGAAAGCTTTGGTACGGAATAGCGATTGTTCTGGTGATTATTGCAATCGTTGCTCCGGTAGCCCGTGGTGGATTCAATTTTGGCATCGAGTTTCGAGGTGGCAGCGAGTTCCGTATCGATGGAGTCGGGGACACCTCTCAGCAGGTAGCAAGGGATGCAGTTCAATCGGTTGATCCAGAGACGCAGCCAATTGTCACTTCGGTTGGCGTTGATTCGGTAAGAATTCAAACTGAGCAACTAAATGATGTGACTACTGAAGAAATTCGTATTGCTTTAGCTAATGCCTATGGGCTTCCCTCAGGGTCAGTAACCTCATCATTTATTGGGGCCAACTGGGGAGCCGATGTGACTTCCAAGGCCATAAATGGGTTGATCGTTTTCCTTATCTTGGTATCAGTGCTTATGGCGTTTTACTTCCGCACATTCAAGATGTCAATTGCGGCCCTGGCAGCCTTAGCCCACGACGTTGTAATCACCGCGGGAATCTATGCCCTTACCGGATTTGAAGTTACTCCAGCAGCCGTTATAGGACTTCTAACAATTCTCGGTTACTCGCTCTATGACACAGTCGTGGTCTTTGACAAAGTTCGTGAGAATACCCTTGGTGTGGAGTTCTCAGAAGACACAACTTTCGCCTCTCAGGTGAATCTTGCGGTCAACCAGACACTGGTCAGATCGATCAACACATCTGTGGTTGCAATTTTGCCGGTCGCAGCGATTTTGTTCATTGGCGCCTTCGTCCTAGGAGTTGGAACCTTGCGCGATATTGCTCTGGCGCTGTTTATTGGAATGATTGTTGGTACATACTCTTCGATCTTCATAGCTTCTCCGGTTTATGTTCACCTGCGAGAGAACGAACCTAGATTCAAGACAAAAAAATAGAGCGATTCCCTTCGCAAGAGTAGGCTTGAGCCTGGAAGGGCAAGAGCATGACTGATTTAGACTCCAGTTCAATCAGGTCGCGTCTGCCGCGCATTTTCTCCAAGCAGCCCTCTTATACCCAAGAGCTCCAACAGGTAATCAAGTCCCTCAAAACAAATCATCCAAAAGCTGATGTTGGCTTGGTGGAGAAAGCATTCGTCGCTGCTGAAAGGGCGCATTCGCAACAGCTTAGAAAATCAGGTGAACCGTACATTTCTCACCCAGTTGCGGTGGCCCAAATTCTTGCTGATCTTGGAATTGGCGCAACCACCATTGCCGCGGCATTACTTCATGACACCGTGGAAGACACTCCCTATTCTCTGGAAAAACTACGAAGTGATTTCGGCGATGAGGTAGCCATGCTAGTTGATGGCGTAACAAAGCTAGACAAGATCAAGTTTGGAGATAGCGCCCAAGCAGAGACTGTTCGCAAGATGGTTGTTGCAATGTCAAAGGACATCAGGGTTTTGGTTATCAAACTTGCCGATAGATTACACAATGCCAGAACTTGGAAGTTTGTGCCCGAGGATTCGGCTAAGCGCAAGGCGCAGGAAACGCTAGAGATTTACGCTCCTTTGGCTCACCGTTTAGGTATCAGCACGGTCAAGCTCGAATTAGAAGATTTGTCTTTTGAGATTTTGTACCCGAAGGTTTATGAGGAAATAGTAAACCTCGTGACACAACGTACCCCTATGCGCGAGCAGTACTTGGAAGAAGTCATTGGAGCAATCGAAGCGGACCTCAAGGCTGAGAAGGTGAAAGGCAAGGTTGCCGGAAGACCTAAGCAGTACTACAGCATTTACCAAAAAATGGTGGTTCGTGGTCGCGAGTTCGATGAGATTTACGATCTGGTTGGTATTCGCGTCCTAGTTCAGTCAGTTAGAGATTGCTACGCCGTGCTCGGTGCTATCCACGCTAGGTGGAATCCAGTTCCGGGACGCTTCAAGGATTACATTGCAATGCCCAAGTTCAATCTTTATCAGTCACTTCATACGACAGTCATCGGTCCCGAGGGACGTGCCGTTGAAATTCAAATTAGAACGGCTGAGATGGATCAGCGGGCTCAGTACGGTGTTGCCGCACACTGGATGTATAAAGAGCAGGCTGGAAAGTCGCAAGCTACAACGCAAGACGATTTGGTTTGGCTGAAGCACCTATCCGACTGGCAGGCAGAAACTCAAGATCCGGGGGAGTTCCTAGACGCGCTCAGGTTTGAAATTGGTGCCAAGGAGGTCTATGTCTTTACGCCCAAGGGCAAAGTCATCGGGTTGCCTTCGGGAGCTACGGCAGTTGATTTCGCTTACGCCGTGCACACCGAAGTTGGAGACAGGACAGTCGGCGCAAAGGTAAATGGACGAATCAGCCCTCTAGATAGCGTTCTAAATTCCGGGGATGTCGTAGAGGTGCTGACCTCTAAGTCATTAGATGCGTCGCCTTCTAAGGACTGGCTGAATTTTGTTGCCTCTCCACGAGCTCGCGCAAAGATCAAGCACCATTTTTCCCAGGAACGGCGCGAGGACGCAATTGAGCTAGGTAAGGAAAATCTCACCAAGGCAATGCGAAAGCTCGGACTGCCATTGCAGCAGCTAATGTCTTCGGACTCGCTTGCCAAGCTTGTCGGCGACCTAGGTTTGCAGGACGTAAGTGCTTTGTATGCCGCTCTTGGCGAAGGTCAGCTATCTGCTCAATCGATTATCGATCGCCTCACGGTCAGCTCTAGTTCCGAACAAGAAAGCGATACAGAATTCGAGTTGCCAGTTGCAACCAAATCCCCGAGAAGGTTAAATGAGGGCGACTCCGGTGTCTTGGTCAAGGGCGATGGCGACGTGATGGTCAAGCTTGCTCGATGCTGCACGCCGGTTCCAGGGGACAAAATCATGGGTTTTGTCACCCGTGGTAGTGGAGTCTCAGTTCATCGGGATGATTGCAAGAACGCAACTTCTCTAAAGCTTGAGACAGAGCGGCTGGTTGACGTTTCTTGGGCACCATCTTCAAAGCGAATGTTCCTAGTCCAAATCCAAGTTGAGGCACTTGATCGCTCTGGACTACTCAGTGATGTCACAAGGGTTCTCAGTGAGCATCATGTGAATATTTTGTCTGCTTCGGTATCAACCAGAACAGACCGGGTAGCGCTCAGTAGATTTGTGTTTGAGATGGGTGACCCTGCTGCGCTGGATCATTTACTCGCTGCTGTCAAGCGAATTGAAGCGGTTTACGACGTGTATCGAGTTTCGCAGTAGCTAGTTTTGATTTTGCTTGACTACTGTCAGCCAGCTTCTTCTTGCTTCTAATGCGTCTTTTGCCGTTTGAATCTTGGCGCTATCGCCTGCTAGTTCGGCGGCTTGCAATTCCTTCTCTAGTTTCGCAATCGACTGCTCCAGCTGAGAAAGAACCCCGCTAGTTCGCTCAATTGCAGCGGGATCGGATTTACGCCAATTCTCTTGTTCCGCGTCCTTAATCTTCTTTTCAACCGCACGCATGCGGTCATCGGTCTCGCGAATCTTGTCCTTTGGTACCTTGCCGGCTTTCTCATAGCGAGTTTGAATCAGGAGCAACTGCTTCTTAGCTTCTGTCAGGTTGACTACCGGGTCAAGCTTCTCTGCCTCGGCAATTATCTGGAGCTTGGATTCGTAGTTCGACTTGAATTCAACTGATTCTTTAGCTATAACTTCCTTGCGAACCGCATAGATACTGTCTCCGGCTGCTTTGAACCTGTCCCAGAGTTGGTCATCCTGTGTTCCTTGAGAACGTCCCGCAAGCTTCCACTGGTCCAAAAGTTTGCGATACTCTGCCGCGGAGTCAGCTCCTTTGGCAACGAGTGCTTCGGCTTGCGCGACGAGAGCTGTTTTCTTTGCTCGAACAGTCTTACTTTCGGCAGAAAGAGCAGAGAAAAATGCGCGCTTGTTGGATTCAAACTTGGTTCTAGCCTGCGAGAAGCTCTTCCAGATCGGCTCCGAGTCCTTGCGCGAGATTTTTGGTGCGTTCTTTTGGGATTGCTGCCACTTCTCGAACAACTCATTCATCTGTGCAGAAGCAGCTTTCCACTGTGTCTTTTTCGGGTCCTTGTCGACAAGCGCCTGAGCTTTAGCGGCAATGTCTCGTCTGGTCGCAAGTGTCTGCGCAACAGCTTTCTCGGAGGCTTCACTCTTATCTTTCTTCATCTGTTCGATGCTTGGAGTGATGCTAGCGACCCGCTCTCGCAGTTCCTGAATGTTTCCCACTGCCGCAGGCTCGGCTAGATCCGCGGAAAGTTTAAGAGCGGCCTTTGAGATGCTGGCTGCGTCGGCTTTACCTTTTACGCGCTGCTCGAGAATTCTTACGTTTCCTTCTAGCTCAGCAAACTTTCGCTCGAAGTAAGCTAGGGCTTCCTCCATGGAGACACCTGGATACTGACCAACCTTGCGCTCCGAACCATTGTCGAACACGTAGACGTTGTTGTCTTCGTCTACTCGACCATGGCTGTTTACTGTTTGTGTCACCGGTTTGCTCCTGCGGGCTAGTGGTAAGTAATTATCTTAGTTCGATTGCGCCAAGCTTAGTTTCCAGGGCCGGGGGGCCATCGACTCCGCCTCCATCGACACCGGCATCAATAACTGACTGCAGATCTTCTAACCCGCTATTGATCTTGCCAAATACGGTGTATCCGCCTGCTTCGTCTGAAGATATAGTCGAGTCCTCGTAAACAATGAAGAATTGACTTCCCATGCTGCTAGCAGCTGCTTCAGCACCCAAAACCGAGGAACCAACTCGGGCCATCGCAAGTGTTCCCTTTACATACAAGTTGTCTGCTGGAGCATTTTCAATTGGACCAAAATTGTAGCCAGGACCACCATCTGGGGTAGTGCTCGATTGTCCGCACTGGAGCACGAAAATGCCACCGGTAGTTAGCCGATGGCAAGTTATCCCGCTAAAGAAATCCTTACCCGCAAGATCTATAAAGCTCGAAACAGCCTGCGGTGCCAAGGCACCGTCTAGTTCAATTTCTAGGTTTGCATCGCCAACTTGCATAGTGCCTGTCCAAGTTCTGCCCTCAGCAATCGAAACGTCAGGAATCGGAGCTGATGGCTCGGTTGGAGTTACCTCCGGAATGATTGCTTCTGGCTCTGGCTTTAGTGCGGTGTAAGTCAGCTGGGAACCCACTGCTAGAGCGATGGCTAGAACTGAAACGACAACGGCAAGACGGTTATCTTTTTTTCTCCTGGTGGCTTTACTGGCTTCCAGTTCTTGCTTGGCAGCAAATCTTGCAAGTCTTTCTCGGTCCGAAGATTTTCCGATTGGCGTTTTAGTCAAGGTTGTTCAACTTCCTGTTTGGGTTCATTAGAGAGTTTACAAAGCTTTTCAAGGGCTTTCTAATAGCCTTGTGCTTATGAGCCAATCACTGTTTTCGGGGGGAGCCCCGATGGCTGCTCGGATGCGTCCCAGGACTCTAGATGAAGTGATTGGTCAGGAAAAGGCTTTACTGTCTGGCTCTCCCTTGCAAATTCTTGCCAAGGCCGAATCCGCTAACTCGTCTCACACATCAATCCTGATTTGGGGTCCACCCGGCACAGGTAAGACCTCAATCGCCAAAGCAGTCGCGACTTCATCCGGACGAAGGTTTGTTGAGCTATCGGCTGTGTCTACTGGGGTGAAAGAACTTCGCGAAGTAATTGAGAAAGCTCGCCTAGACCAAGAAACTTACGGTGTAACAACAATCGTGTTTCTTGACGAAATTCATAGATTCTCCAAAGCTCAACAGGACGCATTGTTGCCATCGGTTGAAAGCGGTGGCATTCTGCTCATTGCAGCTACCACTGAAAACCCTTCTTTCGCCGTAATAGCACCACTACTTTCCAGATCATTATTGGTGCGACTGGAACCGCTATCGCGGGATGCCATTTCCGACCTAATAAGAAAGGCGATAGTCGAACCCCGTGGACTTGGCTCCAAAGTGGAAATTGACGATGCCGCCCTAAATAGAATTGTCGAGGTTTCCGGCGGTGACGCTAGAAGAGCTCTTACCGTTTTAGAAGCCGCCGCTTCTAGGGTTCTGGAGTTGTCAACGTCCAGCCCTGCGGTAATCGGATTGGAAGATGTGGGAGCGAGTTTGGAATCCGCTCTGGTGCGCTACGACCGTGATGGCGATCAGCACTACGACACCATAAGCGCGTTTATCAAAAGTGTCCGTGGCTCTGACGCGGATGCCGCGATTCACTATCTCGCTCGCATGCTCGAAGGCGGAGAGGATCCCAGGTTTATCGCTAGGAGGCTTATCTTGCTCGCCGCAGAAGACATTGGCCTCGCTGACCCAACAGCACTTTCTATTGCGGTGGCGGCCCACGAAAGCGTTGCACTAATTGGAATGCCAGAGGGGAGAATTCCTTTGGCAGAGGCAACTGTGTATCTGGCTCTAGCCCCAAAGTCGAACTCTGCTTATCTGGCAATCAACCAGGCCATTGCTGATGTAAAAAATGGCTTTGCCCCGACTATTCCTGCCAGTCTTCGAAGCAACTACTTATCAAAGGGGGGCACCGAGCAGGCTTATAGGTATCCCCACGATGACCCGAACTCGGTAGTCAGCCAGGTCTACGTTGAGGGTGTGCCAGAGTATTTCACCCCCAAGAGCTCAGGTTTTGAGAAGGGTCTTGTGGATCGCTGGCCAGCACTGAAGCGCATTATTCGAGGCAATGGGGCTTGATGGGCCGCTAGTTGCGGTGCTAAACTACACAGGTTGCCAATTTGAATCCTGAGTGCGGCTGCAAGGGATTAACCAAATAGACAAGAGTCATTTAGCAGACCTTTCTGGGCACACGGGAACGAACCTCTATCGTTTCATTCTTTGTTTGCCTAACTTGAAAGGAAGCTGTGTCTAAGACATCGCGTACCCGCAGTAAAACTCGTCTTTCCCGAGCACTAGGACTAGCGCTAACACCAAAAGCCGCCAAGTATCTTGAAAAGCGCCCTTACGCTCCAGGTGAGCATGGACGAACCAAAAGAAAAGCTGACAGCGACTTTGCCGTTCGTCTTCGTGAAAAGCAGAGACTAAGGGCTCAGTACGGTATTCGTGAGGCTCAGCTTAAAAAGACTTTCGAAGAGGCCAAGAGTGCCACTGGATTGACCGGTGAAAACCTTGTAGAGCTTCTTGAAATGAGACTCGACGCAATTCTTCTTCGTGCAGGTTTTGCCCGCACAATTGCTCAGTCACGCCAGTTGGTTGTGCACAGACACATTCTTGTAGATGGCCAGCGCGTTGACAGACCATCTTTCCGTGTAAAGCCGGGTCAACTTGTACATGTTGCCGAGAAGAGTGAAAAGACCGAACCGTTCCAGGTGGCAGCTGCCGGAGGACATGTGGATGTTCTTCCACCACTTCCTGGCTACCTAACCGTTGAGCTAGAGAAGCTTCACATCACACTTAACAGACGACCATTGCGTTCAGAAGTGCCAGTCACTTGTGAAGTTCAGCTCGTTGTTGAGTACTACGCCGCAAGATAGTTCAATCGCTCAAGGAGATCGCCATGTCACCATCAGAAATAGCGAGCCTAATAGCCGCTGGTGGATTTTTCTTGCTTGTGCTTTTCCTGGCAGTTCCGATCTTGAAGCTTGGAAAGCTGATTGATAGAAGCAGTGAATCTCTAGTTCAAATGACTGATGAGCTAACACCTCTAGTTAGCGAACTAACCGTAACTTTGGAAGAGACGAATCGACAGCTTAAGAAGTTTGATGGGATTTCCACCGATGTTGCTCAGGTCGCCAAGAGCTTTGCTTCAATGGTTGCAATTTTCTCATCTTCGATAGGTGGACCAATGGCAAAAATTGCAGGGTTTGCTGAAATTGTGCGCAAATTAGTCGGAAAGAGGAAGTAGCAATGAACAAACTTTTCTGGTTAATAGCTGGCGTTGCTATTGGTGCAGTCGTTGCTAGGCAAATAGAGGAAAACCCTCAAGCTCGCAAAGCCTATGAAGAAGCAAAGGCTTCTTTGCAAGAATTCGCTGATGCTGTAGCGGAAGGCTACAAGGATCGCGAGAGCGAGTTAGCAAAGACATCAGGTAAGAAGTCTTCCAAGTCGACAGCAAAGCCACGTGCGAAGGCAGCTTCACGCTCAACTGCGAAAAAGCCCGCGGCTAAGTCAAAGCCCGCTGGCAAGTAGGTAACTTTGCTTACGGCCGAGATACGTCGCCGCTGGCTCGATTACTTCGCCAGTAAAGATCACGAGATTGTGCCTTCGGCATCGCTGATCTCTGAAGACCCAACTCTCATGTTCACTGTTGCCGGCATGGTGCCATTTATCCCTTACATGACCGGTTTAGTACCAGCTCCTTACAAGAGAGCAACAAGCGTACAAAAGTGCGTTCGCACACTCGACATCGATGAGGTTGGCAAGACAACAAGGCACGGAACGTTCTTCCAGATGAATGGAAACTTCTCTTTCGGTGATTACTTCAAGCGTGAAGCGATTTCTTATGCATGGGAGTTTTTAACATCCCCGCAGTCAAAAGGGGGATTGGGATTTGACCCAGAGAAACTATGGGTAACTGTTTACAAAGATGACGATGAGTCCATCAAGTTGTGGCGTGAAGAAGCTGACATTCCTTTGGAACGTATTCAAAAACGCGGCATGAAGGACAACTACTGGTCGACTGGGCAACCAGGACCTGCAGGACCATGTTCAGAAATCTATTTCGATCGCGGACCAGACTATGGCGTTGATGGTGGACCCGAAGCTGACGAGAATCGCTTCATCGAGATCTGGAACCTAGTTTTCATGCAGTACCAAAGAGGTGCAGGCGATGGCAAAGATGGTTTCGAAATACTTGGCGAATTGCCTTCGAAGAACATCGACACCGGTATGGGGCTCGAGCGAGTCGCGTTCATCATGCAAGGTGTTGACAACTTGTACGAGATTGATGAGGTTAAGCCAGTTCTAGATCTGGCAGCAAAGCTCTCGGGTAAGACCTACGGAGCGAATGAATCAGATGATGTTCGTCTCAGGGTGGTTGCAGACCACGTCCGCTCCGCTCTAATGCTTATTGGTGATGGGGTAGTTCCAGCTAATGATGCGCGCGGCTATGTGGTCAGAAGATTGCTTAGAAGAGTCGTCCGCGCAATGCGCTTACTGGGTGTTGAAAAACCTGTGTTCGCGGAGCTATTTACTCGATCCAAGGATTCGATGAAGGCTAGCTACCCTGAGCTAGACACAGACTTTGCTCGCATATTGCGAATTGCCGTAGCTGAGGAAGAAGCATTCCTTCGCACCCTAAACGCTGGACTTCTAGTTCTGGACGAGGAAATTTCCAAAGCGAAGAAAGCTGGCAAGAGCAACCTCAACGGTGAAAGCTCATTCCTATTGCATGACACCTACGGTTTTCCGGTTGATCTAACCTTCGAAATTGCCGAGGAACAAGGTTTATCTCTAGACCGCGAGGAGTTTAATGTTCTTATGAACGTTCAGCGTCAGCGCGCCAAGGACGACGCGAAGATGAAGCGCTCAGGTAATGCCGATCTTTCGGTCTACGGAGAATTCCGTGCCCTTGGATCTACTAAATTCACCGGTTACGAAGAGCTTGTAACCAGCGCAAAAGTTGTGGGTCTAATTCGCGATGGAGAGGTAGTTTCCAGCATCAAACAAGGCGATGTAGCTGAAGTGATTCTTGACGAGACTTCTTTTTATGCAGAATCCGGTGGCCAAGACAGTGACTCTGGATTCATTTTCGCAGAGGGCCTATCTCTTGAGGTTCTGGATGTTCAAAAACCAGTCAAGGGACTCGTTTCTCACAGCGTGACGGTCCGAAGCGGAGAAGTAGGTGTTGGATCTAAAGTCTCCGCGCAGGTTTCGGCTGACTGGCGACTAGGTGCAGCGCAGGCCCACTCAGCGACACACGTTATGCACGCCGCTTTGCGTCAAGTGCTGGGCCCAAGTGCGCTTCAGTCTGGCTCTTACAACAAGCCAGGTTATATGCGTCTGGATTTTTCTTGGAACGAGTCACTAAGCCAATCCTCAATTACCGAAATTGAAGAGGTTGCCAATCTAGCTATTCGTCAAGACCTTGCGGTTCAGGCAGAGTTCATGAGCGTAGAGGAAGCCAAAGCCAGTGGGGCAATAGCCCTTTTTGGAGAAACCTATGACGAACTTGTGCGCGTGATTCAAATTGGCGGGCCTTGGTCAAGGGAACTTTGTGGTGGTACTCACGTGTCGCGCTCGTCTCAAGTTGGGCTTGTTTCCATTCTTGGTGAAGCTTCGGTTGGGTCTGGTTCACGTCGACTTGAAGCACTTGTTGGATTTGAAGCCTTTCAAGCCCTCTCCGCGGAGGCTCAGATAGTTGGGCAAATTCTTGAGTCCCTTAAAGTTCCAAAACATGAATTAGCAGCCAAGGTTAGACAAACTCTTGAACAGCTCAAAAAAGCTGAGAAGAAGCTAGCAGGCCTTGCACTCGAAAGCTTCCGTTCAAAGATCCCAGCAGTAATCAAATCTGTCAAAACCGTCGGAAAGTTCGACTTCCTGCACTACTCGGCCGGCGAAGATTTCTCCGTTGATCAGGTTCGCGAGATGGCGACAGGTCTTTCTCAAGCTCTAGAGAGCAAGGCTTCGATTGTTGCGGTTACGGCTTTAGTAGATAGCAAGATTGCGTTGATTGTTGCTACATCTAGTAAGGCAAGAGAGCTAGGTATTTCTAGCGGGAACCTAGTAAAGGTTGCCTCTGGAATTTTGGGTGGTGGCGGTGGTGGCAAAGACAACATCGCTCAAGGTGGAGGCCCAGACACTTCTAACCTCAAAGATGCAATTGCCGCTATCGAGAAGGAGCTGAACTCCTAAATGCGAACTGGCCGGAGGTTAGCGGTTGATGTCGGCAAGGTGCGAATCGGCATTGCGATTTGCGATCGTGAAGCAATCTTGTCCTCACCGTTAGATGCGATTGCAAGATTATCTAGCGCATCGGAATCAGTTACCTCAATTGCACAACTTGCTGACACGCACGGCGTTATTGAAGTTTATGTGGGGGATCCTCTTTCGCTAAGTGGTAAAGAGACCGATTCAACCAATGATGCGAGGTTATTTGCTTCGGAGCTTTCCAAAGCGCTGTCGGTTCCGGTTCGAATGATTGACGAAAGGCTAACTACGGTCTCTGCCAGCGCAAAACTTCGCGCTTCAGGCATTAATGCCAAAGACAGCAAATCGATTATTGACAGCGCAAGTGCCGTGGAAATTCTAGAAAGTGCTCTCAGTTACGAAAAGATTTCAGGGTTAGCCCCTGGAAACCTGGTCGGTGATTCTGTTGGGGCGTAGATCGGTGTCTGTTGGCATGTCCAGGGTTTCAAAAGTTCTGGTTGGTGCTCTTGTTCTAGCTTTAGTCGGCGGCATTGCAGTAGTAGCAAATTTTGACTGGATACGAGATCAGTATCAGAAACTCACAGCTTTGGATTATCAAGGAACCGGCGTTGGCGAGGTAATCGTTCGAATTGAAGCCGGTGAAGATGGACTTATCGTAGCTAACAAGCTTTTTGAAGCAGGTGTTATTAGAGATGTCGACTCGTTTTACCGAGTACTGCTTGAGCGCAATCCAATTTTCTACCCCGGTAGTTTCACATTGAAGCTTCAAATGAGTAATGAGTCCGCTTTGGCTGCGGTTACCGATCAGGCCAACATTCTTAGTTTCCAAGTTACGATTCCAGAAGGCTTCCGCGCGGTTCAGATATTCAACGAGGTATCCAGAATTACCAGCATCCCAGTTGAGGAACTCCGGCTAGCAGCCGAGGATTTGTCTGCCTACGGAATTCCAGCAGAAGCTCCCACAATAGAGGGCTATTTGTTTCCGGACACGTACAGCTTTGACTTGAAGGTAACTGCTGAAGAAGTGATCTCAATCATGGTTACGCGGATGGAAACTGCTCTTACAGAAGCAGGGGTTGCAAAAGAGGATTGGCACGAAGTGCTAACTCTCGCTTCAATAACGCAGCGTGAAGCAAAGCAGGAGCCAGACTTTTATAAGATTGCTAGGGTCTTTTCCAACCGAGTAGCTATTGACATGCGCTTGGAAACCGATCCGACAATCACTTATAGCTATGACGGAACCGACATGTCAGAAGCCTCGACGCAAGAGCAGATTGCCTATGGTTACAACACCTACCTGGTTCGCGGTTTGCCTCCTGGACCAATCAGTTCCCCCGGAGAGCTCGCAATTGACGCAACTTTGAATCCCGCCGTTGGAGAATGGCTATTTTTTGTGACAATCAATCTTGCTACCGGTGAGACTAAGTTCTCGGAAACTCTAGCTGAGCATGAGTCGTGGATTCCGTTGCTTCGCAAGTGGGAGTCAGAAAATCCGGACTGGTATGACGAGTAAATTTTGCGTTGTTGGTTATCCAATCAAGCACAGTCTCTCGCCAGTCATTCACAAAGCCGCATACGCCCGCCTGGGTTTGGATTTTAGCTACGAAAGAATTGATGTCCCTTTAGGAGGCCTAGGGGCTGTGATGGAAGATCAAGCTTTGTCTGGGCTGAGTGTCACCATGCCACTAAAGTACGAAGCTTTCGAATTGTCAGATTCATACTCACCAGAAGCCGAGCGAACCGGTGTTGTTAACACCCTGGTTAGATCTTCAAATGGTTGGGTTGGTCACAACACTGACGTCTTCGGTTTCGCAAAGTGTTTCAATGAGGTACCAGATCCGCAAAGAATTACCATTGTCGGCTCGGGTGCAACAGCGCGTTCGGTAGCACTAGCGATTTCACGAGTGTTCCCTGCCGCGAAGCTGACGGTTATTGGAAGAACCGCCAGTTCTTTGGTTGAGTTCACTGGATATCTAAACAGTCTTGGCATTTCTTCTGAGGTATTAGAGCCGGAGGCATCTTCATTAGTTGGCTCAGACTTGATCGTTTCGACCGTGCCGGCAGGTGCCTTTACCCAGCTCTGGGATCAGCTCGGAACTACCAGCAGCGCTAATCGCGGAATTCTATTTGACGTTGCCTACGACCCATGGCCATCTCTGGCCTCTCGGGCCTGGGCAGGAAAGTCTATTTCTGGTCTTGAGTTGCTTGTCTGGCAAGCCATCGAGCAGGTAAAGCTCTTTGTTGACTCAACTGGTCACCAAGTTCCGATTGTCGACCAAGAGCTTTATGAGTCAATGATTGGCGCTGTGGCAAACCAGTCTGGTTTCAAATAGACCAACTGTGAGAGAATCGAAACTATGTTGCGCTGGTTAACCGCTGGAGAATCGCATGGCCCTGAGCTGGTTGCGATTGTTGAAGGAATGCCTGCTGGGATCGAAATTACCACCAGCGATGTTCAGGATGCACTAGCTAGGCGAAGACTCGGCTTCGGTCGAGGTGCCCGTATGAAGTTTGAACAAGATCAGGTTCAACTAAGTGGTGGTGTTAGGCACGGCCTATCTCAGGGCGGTCCAATTGCTATCACCATCCAAAACACTGAGTGGCCCAAATGGGAACAGGTGATGTCTGCAGATCCCGTAAGTGAAGAGGATCTATCGGGTGCACGCGCTGAGCCACTGACTAGACCTCGTCCAGGCCACGCCGACTTCACTGGCATGCAAAAATATGGCTTCTTGGACTCTCGTCCGGTGCTTGAGCGCGCCTCTGCGAGAGAGACGGCCGCGAGAGTTGCGTTGGGCGAGGTTGCTTCAAGATTTCTTGCCCAGCTGGGAATCAAGTTGGTTACTCACACCGTGGCTATTGGACCAGTGAAATCCGAAGATGAACTGCTTCCAACACCAGCTGATGTATCAACTCTTGATGAGAATCCGGTTCGTTGTTTTAGTAAGCAGGTTACCGAGGCCATGGTTTCAGAGATTGAAGACTGCCAGAAAAGCGGAGACACTCTCGGGGGAGTAGTTGAAACCCTTGTATACGGACTACCTCCAGGTTTGGGAAGTTATGTTCATTGGGATCGCAAGTTAGATTCTCAGCTTGCTGGTGCCCTGATGGGAATTCAGGCCATAAAGGGTGTCGAGATTGGTGATGGCTTTACTACCGCCAGTCGCAGGGGATCGGTTGCGCATGATGAGATATCAAGAGACAACGATGGCTTGGTGAAAAGATCAACGGGTAGAGCTGGAGGCATCGAAGGCGGTATGTCAACCGGTGAGGTGCTTCGAGTGCGTGCGGCGATGAAGCCAATTTCAACCGTACCCAAAGCTTTGGCAACGATAGATGTTAAAACCGGTGAGGCAACCAAGGCTCACCATCAGCGCTCGGATGTTTGTGCAGTTCCGGCTGCAGGAATAGTTGCTGAGGCCATGGTTGCTCTCGTTGTTGCGAAAGCTGTCTTGGAAAAATTCGGAGGGGACTCTGTAACAGAGACCAAGCGGAACATGGATTCATATCTTGAATCCATTCCTGAAGTCTTAAAGTCTGCTGGTAGCTGATGAAGCAGCCTTTGGTTCTGGTTGGACCCATGGGTGTTGGCAAGACAACCGTTGGAAAGAAACTTGCTAAGGAGTTTAACACTTCTTTCGCTGATACCGACAAGATCATCGCTTCAGAACACGGCTCTATCTCTTCGCTTTTCGAACGCCTGGGCGAGCCTGGCTTTAGAGAGATCGAAAGCAATATTTTGGCCAAATGCCTACAGGGTTCGGGAATCGTTGCTACCGGTGGCGGCGTTGTAACCACTGAGTCAAACCGAATGCTCCTAAAAAATCACAACGTGATTTACCTGGCGACCGACGGAAACAATGTTGCTTCACGAATTAGCACGAGAAATCGTCCGCTTCTAAGTGATGGTGAAAATAGTTGGAAAAACATCTATGAAGCTAGGAAACCGTTTTATCAGGAGGTGGCTACCCACGAGGTGGATACCAGTGGGAAATCGCTTGCAACCATCGTTACCGAGATTTCAACACTTGTGAGGCAAAAGTGACTGAGCTTAGAAGAATTACGGTTGGTGCAGCAGAGCCCTACGAGGTAGTAATCGGCAGGAATCTACTTGATCAAGTTCCTTCGATGCTTGTTGGAGCCAAAAAGGTTTTGATTGTCCACCCAGTTGGGTTATCCGTCAGCGCTGAGGCTCTTAGGGACTCTCTTATGGAGGCGAACTTCGAAGTTGTACTAGCGGGTGTTCCCGATAGTGAGGATGCCAAACGAATTGAAGTTGCGGCTTTTTGCTGGGGAATCCTTGGCAAGTCTGAGTTTTCTAGATCAGACATGATCATTGGATTTGGCGGAGGCGCTATAACCGACCTTGCAGGCTTCGTTGCGGCAACTTGGCTGAGGGGTGTTGGAGTTATTCAAATTCCAACTACCGTACTTGCGATGGTTGATGCATCGATTGGCGGCAAGACTGGAGTAAACACTGCCGAGGGTAAGAATCTCGTCGGTGTCTTTCATTCCCCAAAAGGCGTTCTGGTAGATCTAGAAACCTTGGGCAGCTTGGCCCGAAATGAATTGATTGCGGGATTCGCAGAGGTTGTGAAGTGCGGATTCATAAGTGACACTCAAATACTTGAACTGATTCAAAACAATACTGCCGAAGCAACGGACCCATCATCGGAGCTATTTCTTGAGCTTGTAACGCGTGCAATCAATGTGAAGGCTGTGGTTGTGGCGGAAGACTTCCGCGAGCAGGGTCTTCGCGAGACCCTGAACTACGGTCATACTCTTGGCCATGCCATCGAATTGGCGGAGCGGTATAAGTGGCGTCACGGTGCAGCGGTATCGATTGGAATGGTTTTCGCTGCGGAGTTGGCCAGGCTAAACGGTCGGTTATCAACTGTTGACGTTCAAAGGCACCGAGACATTCTCACCAGTCTCGGTCTTCCAGTTTCCTACCCTGCGGATAAGTGGCCTCAACTACTAACCAACATGCGAATTGATAAGAAGGCCCGAGCGGGAAACCTGCGATTCATCGTTCTGGACGAGGTAGGAAAGCCAAGAGTTATGCACTCACCGACAGATGAAATATTGTTCACTGCCTTTCAAGAGATTGCTCAGTAGGCTAGTTCCATGAAATCCATAGTGGTACTTAATGGGCCAAATCTGCAGCGCCTTGGATCAAGAGAGCCTGATATTTACGGGACTCTTGACTACACAACTCTTGTGAGCATTTTGGAGAAACACGCTACCGAACTTGGGGTTTCATTGACTGCGAAGCAGTCCGATAGTGAGAGCGAACTGATTTCCTGGTTACACGAGGCTACGGACTCCGGGGCTGACGTAATTTTCAATCCAGCCGCTTTCACGCACTATTCCTACGCCATTGGTGACGCTTGCAAGATCCACACTGAATCCGGTGCGAAGCTAATTGAAGTTCACATCTCAAATCCACATTCCAGAGAAGAGTTTCGTAAAACCAGTGTTGTTTCACCAGCGGCTACAGGGGTCATAGCGGGTTTTGGTATCGACTCATATCTACTGGCGCTTAGACAGCTCACTTCCTAAACGCTAGACTCCATAGGTAAACCAACAAAACAAGGATCGAGCGAGCACGACCATGGCAACATCAAATGATCTAAAAAACGGCCTAGTTCTCAACATTGACGGACAATTGTGGACCGTTATAGAGTTCCAGCACGTAAAACCCGGCAAAGGCCCTGCATTCGTGCGCTCAAAGCTTAAGAACGTTCTGACTGGCAAAGTTGTCGAAAGAACATTCAACGCTGGCGTCAAAGTCGAGACAGCGAATGTTGACAAGCGCGAGATGAACTATCTGTATAACGACGGCTCGGGTTACGTGTTTATGGATAATCAGAATTACGAGCAGATGAGCCTAACTAATGAAATAGTTGGCGATGCTAAGGACTACTTACTTGAGAACCAAGGAGCGATCGTCGCTGTCTACGAGGGTAATCCTATCTATGTTGAGCTCCCGGCCTCTGTTGTCCTAGAGATTACTTTCACTGAGCCTGGTCTTCAGGGCGATCGCTCGAGTGGTGGAACCAAACCTGCAACGGTTGAAACTGGCCTCCAGATTCAGGTGCCGTTGTTTATTGAGCAGAACACCAAGGTAAGAGTGGACACCCGAACCGGCGAGTACCTCGGTCGAGTTACCGACTAGCAAGTGAGCTCCCGGACAAAGTCTCGCAAGATGGCACTTGATGCCGTTTTTGCAGCTGACCTTAGGAAAATCAATCCTGAATTGCTTCTTGCAGCATCTGCCGAGGAGCAGCTTGATCGTCAGAATCAGGAAGAAATCGTTGGTTACGCTAGGCAAATCGTCGAAGGAGTTGCGGCCAATTTTGCCGAGATTGACGATCGAATTGAGGCTTTCTCCCATAAGTGGTCTGTTGAGCGTATGCCCGCAGTTGACCGGGCAATTCTGCGGGTTGCCTGCTGGGAGATTCTTTTCAACGAAGAGGTTCCAGACGGTGTGGCAATTTCTGAGGCTGTCCAGTTGGCCGCCGAGCTTTCAACAGAAGATTCCAGTACTTTCGTGAATGGTTTACTGGGCGCTATTGCTGGCACAAAAACCGCTAGATGATGTAGGGTAACTTCTAGTAAACATCCTTTAAAGATCGTCCGGTGAGGCGAAGAAGGAGGTGGGCGTTGTCAAAACGCACTGTCTTGAGCTCTGACGACATTCGTCGGGCTATCACTCGCATCTCTCACGAGATTCTTGAGCAAAATCGCGGCGTAGATAACCTTCTTTTGCTGGGTATTCCAACCAGAGGTATTCAGTTGGCCACGCGCATCGCTCAGGTCATAAAAGAACACTCTGCTACCGACGTATCGGTCGGTTCACTTGACGTCACGATGTATCGGGATGATCTAGCAGACCAGCCAACACGGGCTGTTGGCATTACCAACATCCCCACTTCGGGTGTCTCCGGGAAAGCGGTTGTCTTAGTCGACGATGTTCTTTTCAGCGGCAGAACTATCCGAGCGGCTCTTGACGCTCTGAATGATCACGGGCGTCCTGCGGCGGTTCGACTTGCCGTTTTGGTTGACCGGGGTCATCGGCAGTTACCAATCAGGGCTGATTATGTTGGCAAGAACCTACCTACGGCGTTGACCGAGAGAATTTCGGTGAAGCTTGAAGAGGTAGATGGAGTGGACGAAGTGGTGATCGAAGATTGAAGAATTTGCTCTCAGCTTCTGATCTTTCAAAGCCACAGATCATTGAAGTTCTTGATTTGGCGCATGAAATGTCGGATGTCAACGAACGCGAGATTAAGAAGCTACCGACTCTTCGTGGAAAAACTGTAGTGAATCTTTTCTTTGAAGACTCAACGCGAACCAGGATTTCTTTCGAGCTAGCAGCAAAACGACTTTCAGCTGACGTGATTAACTTTGCCGCCAAAGGATCGTCCGTTTCCAAGGGCGAGTCTTTGAAGGACACCGCTCAAACCCTAGAGGCGATGGGCGCGGACGCTATTGTCCTTCGCCATGGTTCAAGTGGTTCGGCATATCGCCTGGCCCACTCGGGTTGGGTTCGATCGGCTGTTATTAACGCTGGTGACGGATCACACGAGCACCCAACACAGGCATTGTTGGATGCTATGACAATAAGGCAAGCACTAGTAACCAACCCAATTGGATCTGATCTTTCAGGAAAGAAGGTTCTGATTGTGGGAGACATTTCTCACTCAAGGGTGGCTCGCTCGAACTTGATTCTTCTAAAAGCTCTTGGCGCGACACTAGCTACCTGCGGTCCGGCTACCTTGGTCCCGCGTTCTTTGGAGCCAACCGGCGGAATCTTCTATTC
>WLDW01000019.1 GCA_009704605.1 Actinomycetota bacterium | reverse complement strand
CCAGGAGTTCTGCGGTTCAGAATTTCACAGACCTGAAGGTAAGGAAGGTATGGGGTTACGGTGAAAAGAGAGTGGGTAAGTTTTTGAACCTGCTCCATGACAGCGTCAACTACTTGCTTGTTGGTGTGACCTATGGTGACAACACCGATTCCGCTTCCAAGGTCGATTAGCTGATTGCCATCCACGTCAACCAAAACAGCTCCGTGAGCTCTTTCGATGTATACCGGCAACATGGTGCCAACGCCGTGGCTAACTTCCTGTTGCTTTATTTTGTGAAATTCCAGGGACTTTGGCCCTGGAATGGCGGTAACTAATTTCAGTTCTTGGGTGATTTCCATGGTTCTCTAATTCTACGCCAGCCCAATTGATTGCCCCAGCATGCCATTATTGATAAATGCGCCACGTCATAATCCTTGGATCTACTGGGTCAATTGGTACCCAAGCCATTGAGGTAATCAACAAAAACCCTGACAAATTCAAAGTTGTTGGCTTAGCCGCGGGGTCAAATTCCAAGGACCTAGAAGCACAACGCGATCATTTCGGACTTTCTTCCTCCCAGGCGGTGCTAGGCGCAGAAGCTGCCACAAAACTGGTTTCAGAAACTGAGGCTGATGTTGTCCTAAACGGCATCACGGGATCGATTGGTTTAGCTCCAACTCTTGCAGCTCTTAGAACAGGAAAGACCCTCGCCCTCGCCAACAAAGAGTCGCTAATTGTTGGAGGGCAGCTAGTCAAAGATTTAGCTAAGCCTGGGCAGATTGTTCCAGTTGATTCCGAGCATTCGGCAATTGCCCAGTGCCTTCGTGCGGGATCATCATCCGAAGTTAGAAAACTAATCCTTACCGCATCCGGTGGACCCTTCAGGGGCTTTAGCAAAACTCAGCTTTCCGAAGTTACCCCCGCGCAAGCTCTTGCACACCCAACTTGGGTAATGGGTCAAGTGGTAACTACAAACTCCGCATCGATGGTGAACAAAGGGCTAGAACTAATCGAAGCGCACTTGCTGTTTGACATCCCTTTTGAGCGCATCGAAGTCACTGTTCACCCACAGTCTGTTATTCACTCCATGGTGGAGTTTGTTGACGGTTCGGTTATTGCTCAGGCATCACCGCCGGATATGAAACTTCCGATTGCACTTGGGCTTAGCTGGCCAGAACGAATTGCAGAAGTGTCTTCGCCTATTGACTGGAGTAAGTCTCACAGCTGGCAATTTGATCCGCTAGATGAGAATGTCTTTGGTGCCGTGAAGCTTGCAAGGCAGGTTGGAAAGCTCGGCAAGAGCTACCCGGCTGTTTACAACGCCAGCAACGAACAGGCGGTGGCGGCTTTTCATGCTGGGCTGATTTCGTTTGATCAAATAACCGAACTCATTGAAAGAGCGCTAGAAGCACACGAACCGGATTCGCAGTTGAGTCTAGAAAGTGTCTTGGCAGCCGAGAAGTGGGCAAGGGATAGAACCGATGCTCAGATTGCCAAGGCCTGTTAGTTTCCCCAGAATGTGAATAGTCCAGCAGGCTTGGTCGGTCGCGTGAAGTAGATTGGGTTTGTGAGCGAATCTCTTTGGTACCTAGCCGGAATCATCTTCGTCATCATCGGCATCGCTTTCTCCATTGGATTGCATGAGCTCGGTCATTTGATTCCCGCCAAAGCCTTTGGGGTAAAGGTAACCAAGTACATGATTGGTTTTGGCCCAACCCTGTTCTCTAGGAAAAAAGGCGAGACCGAATACGGGGTAAAGGCCATTCCACTCGGTGGCTACATCGCAATGCTGGGCATGTACCCACCAGCAAAAAAGCCCGAGACTAAAACCGGATTCTTTCCAGACATGATTTCCCAAGCAAGGCTTGCTCACTCCGAGGAAGAAACCCCTAAGGATAAAAACCGCAAGTTCTACCAGCTACCGGTTAGTAAACGCATGATTATCATGCTCGGTGGACCGTTTATGAACTTGGTTCTTGGAGTTCTGCTAACGGTTGTTTCTTTGTCGGGCTTTGGGGTATTTCAATCTTCACTAAAAATAGACGCGGTTTCGGTTTGCTTAGATTCCACACAAACCAGTTGCTCGGCGTCCAAGCAAACTCCAGCTCACCTAGCTGGGCTCAAGGCAGGCGATGAAATTGTCTCGGTTGATGGTAAGCCAGCAGAGGATTGGGTACAGATCAGGAAGGTACTCACCGAAACCCCAACTGTTGAGCTCGAAGTAAAAAGAGCCGGTGAATTAGTCTCGGTGACTGTGAGCGCGGTAATTCAACAGCGACCACAGTTTGATAACCTCGGCACACCAATTCTTGATGACAATGGAGAAGTGCTAACGGCTCCGCAGCCATTTCTTGGAGTGTTTCTGATCCCTGAGAGAATTCCAGTTTCAATTGGGGCTTCTTTAGAAGCTTCAGGAAACGTGATGCTGCAAATTGGGCAGCTGATTTTGCAACTGCCACAAAAGATCTTTGAAGTGACTGCTTCCACACTCGGTTACGGTGAGCGCGATCCAAATGGACCAATTTCGATTGTCGGAATTGGTGCAATAGCCGGAGAGGTTGCCTCCTCCGAGCAAACTGAGTTTTCCGACAAGTTGGCAACCGGCATTTCAATTCTTGGTTCTTTGAACTTTGCACTATTTGTTTTCAACATGCTGCCACTACTTCCTCTAGATGGCGGTCACGTAGCCGGGGGAGTTTACGAAAGCATAAAGCGCGGCATCTACAAAGTTTTGGGCAAGAAAGATCCAGGACCTGCGGACACTGCTTTATTGATGCCACTTACCTGGGTTGTGTTTATTGCACTGATGGCCGTATCGCTTTTATTGATTACCGCGGACCTAATCAACCCAATATCCCTATTCGGCTAGGGCTATTTCAGTAAACCGAGTTTGCCTGCGTATGCTTAAAGGGCTAAGACCCGTTATTCGAGGAGCAATGTGCCAGCTGTAAACCTAGGGCTACCAAAGCCACCGCCGCCTGTACTTACTCCTAGGCGCAAAACCAGGCAAATCATGGTTGGCAAAGTGCAAGTTGGTAGCGAGGCTCCGATCTCGGTGCAGTCAATGACGACTACCCCAACTACTGACATCAATGGAACCTTGCAGCAGATTGCTGAGCTCACTGCCTCTGGTTGTGACATTGTTCGAGTTGCCTGCCCATCGCAAGATGACGCTGATGTGCTACACATCATCGCGAAAAAATCTCAGATCCCGGTGATTGCTGACATTCACTTCCAGTCAAAGTATGTTTTCCAGGCAATTGACGCAGGTTGCGGTGCGGTTCGAGTGAACCCAGGAAACATCAGACAGTTTGATAACCAAATTGGTCCAATTGCGAAAGCTGCCAAAGATGCTGGAGTTTCTATTCGAATTGGTGTTAATGCCGGCTCGCTAGATCCAAGACTTTTGGAAAAGTATGGCAAGGCAACTCCGGAGGCTTTGGTTGAGTCTGCCGTTTGGGAAGCTAGCTTGTTCGAAGAGCACGACTTTCACGACTTCAAGATATCCGTAAAGCACAACGACCCTGTTGTTATGGTTCGTGCTTACGAATTGCTTGCGGAAAGAGGAGACTGGCCACTTCACCTTGGAGTTACCGAGGCGGGACCTTCCTTCCAGGGAACCATAAAGTCATCGGTAGCTTTTGGTGCACTGCTTTCAAAAGGAATCGGCGACACAATCAGGGTTTCGCTTTCTGCTCCACCCGCCGAGGAAATCAAAGTCGGTTCTCAGGTTCTGGAATCACTGAATCTCAGGCCACGCAAGCTAGAAATTGTGAGCTGTCCAAGCTGTGGTCGCGCTCAGGTTGATGTTTACAAACTGGCTAACGACGTAACTGCAGGACTTGAGAAGTTAACCGTTCCACTTCGAGTTGCAGTTATGGGTTGTGTTGTAAATGGTCCTGGTGAAGCCCGCGAGGCAGATCTTGGTGTTGCTTCTGGTAATGGCAAGGGTCAGATATTCGTAAAGGGTGAAGTTATCAAAACTGTGCCTGAGTCCGAGATTGTCGCGACCTTGATTGAGGAAGCTAACCGCTTGGCGGCTGAGATGGATCCAGCACTTGTTGGCTCACCGCAGGTTTTAGTCAAAGACAAGTAGCCTCGTGGCGGTAACATTGAGCCCATGCCTATCCGTCTAAGCCAACTCTTCCTTCGCACATTGCGAGAAGACCCCTCTGACGCTGATGTTCAAGGTCACAGACTTCTTCTTAGAGCAGGATACATACGACGCGCAGCTCCAGGTATTTACACCTGGTTACCGCTGGGACTTATGGTCAAGGCCAAGATTGAAAAGATCATCCGCGAGGAAATGGCTGCTGCCGGCTCTCAAGAAGTGTTTTTCCCAGCTCTTTTGCCAAGAGAACCATATGAAGTAACCGGTCGCTGGAGCGAATACGGCGATAACTTATTCAGACTTCAAGACCGCAAAAAAGCGGATTATCTGTTGGCTCCAACACACGAAGAAGTATTCACCCTGTTGGTAAAAGATCTTTACTCGAGCTATAAAGACCTGCCACTTTCTTTGTATCAAATACAAAACAAATATCGCGACGAGGCAAGGCCACGTGCTGGATTGCTGCGCGGTCGCGAATTTGTAATGAAAGACGCTTACAGCTTCGACGTAAATGACGAAGGGTTGGAAGTTTCCTATCAAGCGCAGCGCGCGGCCTACGAGCGAATCTTCACCAGGTTAGGTGTGGAGTACGTAATCGTAAAAGCAGACGCAGGAGCAATGGGTGGATCAAAATCGGAAGAGTTCCTATCGCCTTCACCAATCGGGGAAGACACTTTTGTTAGATCTGCTGGCGGTTACGCGGCAAACGTAGAAGCGGTGCAGTCCGTTGCGCCAGCCGAAATTGATTTTTCTGCATCACCAGCAGCAGAAGTGCACGATTCACCTAACACACCAACGATTAAGACTCTCGTTGAGTTAGCTAACTCCAAGGTCAAAAAGCATGATGGCTCTAGTTGGAGTGCAGCCGACACGTTAAAGAATGTTGTGCTAGCTGTAACCTCAGCCGAAGGCAAAACCGAGATTGTGATTGTTGGTATTCCTGGAGATCGCGAAGTTGACCAAAAACGAGCGGAAGCATTTTTTGGAACCGACCAGGTAGCTCAAGCAACCGACGAAGATTTTGCCAAGTACAAAGTTCTAGTCAAGGGATACATTGGCCCAACAAAAGCGGGTGCTCAATTCCTCGGCGCAAAAGCTGCATCTGGCATCAAGTATCTAGTTGACCCGAGGGTAGTTATGGGAAGCTCTTGGGTAACTGGAGCCAACGAAAACGAGAAGCACATTTTTGGGTTGGTTATGGGTCGCGACTTTAGCGCCGATGGTGTTGCCGACATCGCGGAGGTTCGCGCAGGGGACCTGGCCCCCGATGGTTCTGGGGAGCTGGAGCTTGCAAGAGGTATTGAAATCGGTCACGTTTTCCAGCTGGGTAGAAAATACGCCGAGGCACTTGACCTAAAAGTATTGGACGAAAACGGCAAGCTTGTGACTGTCACGATGGGCTCCTACGGAATCGGAGTGACCCGCTTGGTTGCGGTTTTGGCCGAAGCAAATAACGATGACAAGGGCCTCATTTGGCCGCAATCTGTTAGTCCTGCGGATGTGCACGTGGTTGCAGCCGGTAAAGACGATGCAGTTTACGAAGCAGCGGAGAAGCTAGCTGCTGAAATCGAGAGCACCGGAAAGACAGTTCTGTTGGATGATCGAGCCAAGGTGTCACCTGGAGTTAAGTTCTCGGATGCTGAGTTGATCGGAATTCCAACCGTGGTGATTGTTGGTAAGGGTCTTGAAACTGGCGAAGTTGAACTGTGGAACAGAAGGACTGGGGAAAGAGCGGCTATCAAGCTAGACTCTGTTTTGTCTGCAGTCAAATAAGAACTTTTGGAGGTGTTGCAAGTGGACATCGACCTAAGTGTTCTAAAAAACATTGAGCGCGAGAATGAGATTCCTTTCAAGGAGCTCGTTGAAATCATCGAGGCCGCGGTGCTAGCCGCCTACCACCGCAACATCGGTAACACCGATAAAGCCCGCGCCCACCTGGATCAACAAACCGGCCACGTTCTTATCTTCACTGCCGTGCTCGATGAAGAAGGCAACCAAACCGGTGAAACCGAAGCCACGCCTGATAACTTTGGCCGAATTGCAGCTGGGGCTGCCAAGCAGGTAATTGCCACCAGATTGCGCGAGATCAACGACGAAGGTGTCTTTGGTGAGTTCAAGGGTAAAGACGGGGACATAGTTGCTGGAACAATCCAGCAGGGTCAGCGCCAATACATGGTCTATGTTGACCTTGGATCAATTGAAGCCATCATGCCCCCAGAAGAGCAAGTTCCAGGTGAGGACTATGCCCACGGCAAGAGAATTCGCGTTTACGTGACCAACGTTTCTAAGGGCACCAAAGGCCCTCAGGTTACTGTTTCTAGAACCCACCCCGGATTGGTTAGAAAACTCTTTGCACTTGAGGTTCCAGAAATTGCTGAAGGCGTAGTCGAGATTGTTTCTGTCGCCAGAGAAGCTGGGCACCGCACCAAGATTGCCGTTCGAGCCAAGGACCCTGCCATTAATGCCAAGGGAGCTTGCATTGGAGAACTTGGCCAGCGGGTCAGGGCCGTTCAGTCTGAGCTAAACGACGAAAAGATTGACATCGTGGACTATTCCGAAGATTTGACCGAGTTTGTCACCCAGGCTTTGTCCCCGGCGAAGGCATCGAGCGCTTATATGATCAATGCCGAAGAGCGCCAGGTGCGGGTACTGGTCCCCGATTTCCAGCTATCGCTCGCTATCGGTAAAGAGGGTCAAAATGCCCGATTGGCTGCCAAGTTGACCGGGGCCAAGATAGATATTCAGCCCGACAGTATTCTCGAAGGCGACTAGAGCGCTTTCGCCCTTTGGGGCTAGAATAGGGAAAGAATCAATTTGGCCCCAAATGGCCAACTTTCTGATTCAAAACGAAAAAACTAGAACAGGTAGAAAAGATGTTGGCAAATAAATGAGTAGCTCGAAATGAGTGTCCAACAGCTTTAATGGCCTGCCCTGTTTGGGAAGGCCCAGACAGGAGAAGTAAGTGGCGCTACCACGTGTTTACGACGTAGCTAAAGAACTTGGCATTGACACCAAGGTGGCTTTGGCCAAATTAGAAGAACTTGGCGAATACGTCAAATCTGGATCTTCAACAATTGCACCCCCAGTGGCTAAGAAGCTGCGCGCTGCGTTTCCTGACGCCAAGCCTCAAGAGAAAAAAGTTGCCAAACCTAAAGCAGCTCCTAAAGCAAAAGCTGATGCTCCAGCTGCAGAAGAAGAGACAGTTGTTCCCGCTGAGACCACAAAAGAAGTAAAGCCAAAAACATCTCGTCTTGCACCGAGCTCAATTACCGATGCTCCGAAAGAGCCAAAAGTTTCTCCAACCACTCCGGGTATTCCAAGACCTGGAAATAATCCATTCGCATCCAGTCAGGGAATGGGAATTCCTCGTCCAATGACAAGACCTGGAAACAATCCATTCAACGCCTCACAAGGTATGGCAAGACCTGGCACACCAAGACCGGGTTCACCTAGACCTGGATCTAGACCAGAAGGTGGCGAATTTCGACCAGGTGGTTCAAGACCAGGTGGTGCCGGAGGCGCACGTCCAGGATTTGGATCTGCGAAACCTGGATTGGGTGGAGGTGCACCGGGAGGTTTCCCAGGTCGTCCTTCAGCTGGCGGTAGAGGTCGCGGTGTTGGCGGCGGTACAGCAGGTGCTTTTGGTAAAGGTGGCGCAAGAGGTCAATCAAAGGCCAGAAAGTCAAAGCGCGCGAAGAGAGAAGAATTCGAACAAAGAAGTGTTCCAAGTCTTGGTGGAGCAGTTGTTCCAAGAGGAGATGGCACAACAGTAATCAGATTGCGCCGCGGAGCTTCGATTCAGGACTTTGCCGACAAGATTGATGCCAATGCTGGTCAGCTGATCACAGTGCTATTTGCACTTGGTCAGATGGCAACAGCTACCGCGTCGCTAGACGAAGAGACTTTCCAGATTCTTGGAGAAGAGCTTGGTTACAAGATTGAGGTTGTTTCTCCTGAGGACGAAGAACGTGAGCTATTTGAAGGCTTTGGTTTGGATGTTTCGGCTGATTACGACGACGAAGAAGAAGACCTGGTTAGTCGCCCACCGGTAGTTACCGTTATGGGTCACGTTGACCACGGAAAGACTGCACTGCTGGACTCAATTCGTAATGCCAACGTCCAAGCTGGTGAGGCTGGTGGAATCACTCAGCACATCGGCGCCTACCAGGTGCACACCACCCACGAGGGTATCGATCGAGCCATTACCTTTATTGACACCCCGGGTCACGAGGCCTTCACGGCTATGCGAGCTCGTGGTGCTCAGGTAACTGACATCGCAATCTTGGTTGTTGCAGCTGATGATGGCGTTATGCCACAGACCATTGAGGCACTAAACCACGCCCAGTCCGCAGGTGTGCCAATTGTGGTTGCGATAAACAAGATTGATAAAGAAGGCGCCAACCCAGACAAGGTCAAGCAGCAGCTAACCGAGTTCAACTTGGTTGCCGAAGAGTATGGCGGTGACGTCATGTTCGTACCAGTATCTGCTTTGAAGAAGCAGGGAATTACTGAGCTACTGGACGCAGTGCTTCTTACCGCAGACGCAGCACTTGATATGCGCGCGAACCCAAACAAGGACGCTCGCGGTGTTGCTATCGAAGCAAACCTAGACAAGGGCCGCGGAGCGGTTGCAACAGTATTGATTCAGTCTGGAACATTGAGCGTTGGTGACTCCATTGTTGCCGGAAGTGCTCACGGACGAGTGCGCGCGATGTTCAACGAAGATGGCGAAGCCGTAGAGCAAGCCACACCTTCTAGACCAGTTCAGGTGCTAGGTCTACAAAGTGTCCCTCGTGCAGGTGACACCTTTGTTGTTACCGAAGACGAGCGCCAGGCAAGACAAATTGCCGAAAAGCGTGAAGCAGCAGATAGAAACGCACTGCTTGCCAAGACTAGAAAGCGCGTCAGCCTCGAAGACTTCAGCAAGGCACTTGAAGACGGGAAGGTCGAATCGCTCAACTTGGTTATCAAGGGAGACGTTTCCGGTGCCGTTGAAGCCCTGGAAGACTCGCTACTAAAGATCGAGATCGACGATTCCGTTCAGCTTCGCATTATCCACCGCGGTGTTGGTGCGGTAACAGAGTCCGACGTGAACCTAGCACCTGTTGATAACGCAATCATCATCGGACTCAACGTTCGCCCAGATAACAAGGCGAAGGAAAGAGCCGACCGTGAGGGTGTTGACATCCGTTTCTACTCGGTTATTTACGCAGCCCTAGAGGATATCGAGAAGTCCCTGAAGGGCATGCTCAAGCCTGAATACGAAGAATTCCAGCTTGGAACAGCTGAGGTTCGCGAACTATTCAAGTCTTCCAAGGTGGGAACAATCGCTGGATCGATTGTTCGATCTGGATCAATCAAGAGAAACGCTTTGGCCAGGGTGCTTCGTGGTGGCGAGGTCATTATCGACAACGTCAAGGTCGAATCGCTCAAGAGATTCAAGGACGACGCTAGCGAAGTCAAGACTGACTTCGAGTGTGGAATTGGTCTAGCTGGATTCAACGACTTGCAACTCGAGGACATCATTGAAACCTTCGAGATGCGCGAGAAGCCTAGGGTCTAGAAATGGTCGATGTAGCTCGCGCTCGCAAGCTCGCCGAACGTATCAAGGTTTTGGTGGCAGAGTCGTTGGAGAAAACCGTGAAAGACCCAGATCTGGGTTTTGTCACACTCACCGAAGTAAAAGTGACTCCAGATTTGCAGCACGCACAGATCTTTTACACCGTGTACGGCACCGATGAAGACCGCGCCAGATCAAACGAGATCATAAAAAGAAACACCGGTCGGATTCGAGGCGATGTTGGACACAACCTATCCATCAGGCTCACTCCAACTCTTGAATTCATCGCTGACGAGCTTCCTGAGAACGCAGCTCACCTAAACGATTTACTTGCAGAAGCCAGAGCCAGAGATGCTCAAGTTGCCAAGATTGCAGCATCAGCTAACTATGCGGGGGAGCTAAACCCTTACAAGGAACCAAAGACCCAAGAAGATCAGGACTAATCTTGGCCACCCCAGGTTTGGTTTTGATTGATAAACCAACTGGCTGGACCAGTCACGATGTTGTTGCCAAAGTGCGCAAGGCGGTTGGGACTAAAAAAGTCGGCCACGCTGGAACCCTTGATCCACTAGCAACCGGACTATTAGTACTTGGCATTGAATCTGGAACCAAGCTACTTACCTTTTTGGTCGGTGCCGATAAAACCTATGAAGCGACAATTCGCCTCGGCCAGCAAACGATTTCCGATGATTCCGAATCGGAAGTAATCTCCTCCACTAACCCCGATGAAATTGCAAAACTGAGCGATGAGGATATCGCGCGCGAGATTGCCAAGCTAACTGGCGTCATTATGCAAACCCCATCTTCGGTCAGTGCCATAAAGGTAGCTGGCAAGAGAGCCTATGACCTTGTTCGAGCAGGTGAAGAGGTCGAGCTAAAGGCTCGTGAAGTAAACATCTACAGCTT
>WLDW01000018.1 GCA_009704605.1 Actinomycetota bacterium | reverse complement strand
GTTTTTTCGCTACTGGTCTATTTATTGATTTTGGTTGGCATTGTCATGCGGATAGTTCGGGCAGCAAAGATTAGAAGCCAGAGTTAGAGCGGACTCGGCACACACTCTTAGCCTTCTAATCTTTTGGTTTCAGTTTCGATTCCTGCCGAGGGCACAGCGTAAGCTGAAATAATGATTGCTTCACTCTCTGGGTTCTTCACCGGGTTATCCCTGATTATTGCAATCGGTGCCCAAAACGCCTTTGTGATAAGGCAAGGCCTAACAAGAAAACACGTTCTACTTGTTGTTGCTATTTGTGCCGTTTCGGACGCAGCTTTGATTGTTTTGGGTGTTGCGGGCCTTGGAGCACTAATTTCTGGTCTTCCTTGGTTACTGGAGATTATTCGCTGGTTTGGCGTTTTATACCTGACATGGTTTGGAATCAGGTCCCTAAGATCTGCTTTCAAGGTTCAGGTGCTTGATGCTTCGGGGGTTCAAAGCGGCAGTGCAAAGACCGTTGTCTTGTCTGTTCTTGGCTTTACCTTTTTGAATCCGCATGTTTACTTGGACACCGTGATTTTGCTTGGCTCGATCGGCAATCAATTTGGGCCAGATAAGTGGTGGTTTGCCCTAGGGGCTGCGGTTTCAAGCTTTGTTTGGTTTAGCTCAATTGGCTTCGGGGCTAAGGCAGCTTCCAGGTTCATGTCCAAACCAGTTTTCTGGAAAGTTCTGGATATCCTCATTGCGGTTGTGATGTTTAGCATCGCAATATTGCTGGCCTTCTACAGCTTTTAGGGTTGTTTGGGCTGGTGGCTAGTACCATGGGTAAATGCGCAAAATCTTAGGTATTACCCGTTACGCGGTTATCGTTCCAGCCATCGCTTCAATCATCGGAGCCTTGCTCTTGATGGCTCAGGGGTCAATATCAATCGGCATGATTGTTGTCGAGGCCATTTCGAACAACTCTTATCTAAAAGACACCATTGTTGATATTTTGACTGCGGTTGATGCAATCCTTTTAGGAACCGTGCTTCTTGTAATTGGCTATGGACTGTATGAGCTTTTTGTTGACCCTCGACTTGAGGTTCCAGTGTGGCTGGAGGTACGAGACTTAGATGATCTAAAGTCCAAGTTGATTGGTGTTGTCGTGGCCATCATCGCAGTGGTATTTGTGGGTGTGTTTGTAGACACCAATCGTGCGGCCGAGGTGGTGGCTTATGGAGTTGGGGCAGGAGCAATGGTAGCTGGCCTTGCCTTGTTTGCCCTTGCCACCCGTAAAGAAGAGACCAAAGCGAAAGCGTCGTTTGCCAAAGCGAAGTCATCCAAAAAACCCCAGCTTCGCTCAAAATAGACTTTGATAAGGACAAACCGGGTCTGGTTTAAGGGCGATGTCATTAGACTCCGAGAAAATGCTGGAATTTGTCCCACGAGGCCAATTTTTCTGCGATTATTGTCTCTCAACGTTCGAATAGCAATTGGGGTGAATGAAACAGGTCCTTGGAAATAATCCTGCTGTTTTCTCTCATACTCATTAATGGCCTTCTTGCCATGTCAGAGGTTGCTCTACTTACCTCAAAACGCGCCAAGCTTTCGGCGATGGCTGCACGCGGCAAGAAATCTGCTGAAGTAGCAATGCGCATCAGCGAGGACCCAACCCAATTTCTCTCGACCATTCAAATCGGTATCACCTCGATTGGTCTACTGAGCGGAATCGTGGGAGAGTCCATCTTTGCTAAGCCATTGGCTATTTGGCTTCAAAGTGTTGGGGTCATAGACGGGGTAGCAGATGTATCAGCCACTGTCTTCGTTGTGCTAATTGTTACTTTCATTGCCATCACGGTCGGGGAGCTAGTTCCAAAGCGAATCGGCCAGTCCAATCCGGAGCAAATCGCAGCAGTAATTGCCACACCGATGCTTATTCTTTCTAAGGTCACCAAGCCATTTGTGGTGATTTTGACCGTAACCACAAACACACTTCTTCGACTGTTTGGTGTCGGTAAGCACAAGGAGGCCACCGTAACCGAGGACGAGATCGAGGCGATCTTGGACGAGGGTTCGGTTGCTGGATTAATTGAAGACCAAGAGCGCGAATTGGTGAAAAACGTCTTCCGCCTGGACGATAGGAAACTGGGCTCGTTGATGGTCCCTAGATCTGAAATAGTTTTCGTTGATATCAATGACCCTGAGGCAGAGAGTTTCAACCTGATTGCACAGTCGGTTAGGTCCAGGATTCCAGTGTGTGATGGCGGCTTGGACTCAATTATTGGAGTGCTAAGTGCCAAGACTGCACTTTCAACTGTTGCCAGAGGAGAAAAGCTCAGCTTGCAGGACAACCTGGAGCCACCGCTTTATGTTCCTGAGACCCTTACTGGAATGGACCTACTGGATCAGTTCAAAGAGTCCCGTACACACATCGCTTTTGTTGTGGATGAGTATGGTGGCCTCGAGGGTCTTGTCACCATTCAAGACATCTTCGACACTTTGATTGGTGAAATCGTAACTGAAGGTGAAGAGGCCACCGATCCAGTTCAACGAGACGATGGCTCGTGGCTATTCGAGGGGGACACCTCAATACCTGAGATCAAGGATTGCCTTGTTATTGATGAGCTACCTGAGCAAGACAAGGGTCGCTACCACACTGTAAGTGGACTTATTTTGTTACTACTGGGCAAGATGCCAGTAGCTGGCGACAGCGTAGTTCTTCAGGATTGGAAGCTAGAAGTTGTTGACATGGATGGCCGTCGAATAGACAAGATACTCGCTACGAGAATCATCTAGCAGCTGACTACTTAGTTAGTGCCCTATCAAAAAAGCCCGATAGTAAATCCGCGTATCGCTGGGTCTCCTTAAGCATTCCCTCTGTATGATCAGAGCCCTTAAAGGTCTCAAGTGTGATATCGGATCCCTGCTGTTTGGCGTAGTTATAGAAGTCCACCGATGACTGATAATCCAGCCTCTGATCGACATCCCCGTGAAGAATAAGCATCGGTCGATCACCGGCAGCCTCAATTCCTTGCATTACTGAAGTTTCGGTCAGGTTCACGCCGTGAAACAGTTGAGCGGAGATTTGAGCCAGTTGCCACAAGAAACCAGGAAAGCCCTGGAACTCAACTTCTCTAGTCGCAGCAGCATTGAAATCAAAGATTGTTCCCTCCATCGCGAAGGCCGAAACATTCTCGGTCTTTGCGGGAAGTAGTGACGTTGCTACAGCTCCGCCAGAGACCCCGTACATGCCAAGCGATTCCGGCTTGACACCCTTGGAGTCTATTAACCAATCGGCAACGGCTGCAAAGTCTGTTGATTCTTCTTGACCCGCCGAGTGACGACCGTCGGTGCAGGTGGATTCTCCGGTGTCACGAGTGTCAACTAGTAGTACCTGGAAACCATTTTTTACCAGCATGGCGGACGGAAGTAGCGCGTTGAAATCTCTTCGTGAAGTGCCAATACCGTGGGTGACAATAACTGTTTTTCCATTGGAAACCTCTGGCTCAATCCACCAGGCTGAAAGAGTAACTTCTTCGCTGACCGGTATCTCAACCGCGTCATAGTTGTTGTCAGTTAGCCACCAAGCGCTTAGATCGTAATCAACCCACTTGTCCCAACCAGATCCCGGGAAAGGACCGTTTCCAGAAGCGGGGGTATAAAAAGCCTCAGGGGAGTTGGCTAAGTCATCCTCGTTTATTGCACATGGAACCACGGTTCCTGAGGTGTAAACGTATTCACCGGCGGCAAGTGCGCCACCGGAAACGATGACAACTAAAACTCCGGCTGTTATTGCTATCCACTTTGATGCGCGCATGACAAAAGGTTAGCACCAGGATCCTTGGCCTAGGCCCTAGACATCGCTTCTTTGAGAGCGTCCAGCCCTAAGCCACCCAGGTTCAGTGCCGTTGAGTGGAACTTCTTCATATCGAACTCGGAACCCTTGCGAGCCTGGTAGTCATCTCGGATTTGTTCCCAAATCCGCTGACCAATTTTGTAGCTTGGGGCTTGTCCTGGCCAACCAAAGTATCTGGTCACCTCAAAGCGGACAAACTCTGGACTCATGTTCACGTTTTTTGACATGAACTCAAGTGCGTAGTCAAAGTCCCAAACCCCAGTCCCATCCAGTTTTGGCTTACCTAGGTGCACTCCAATATCCAGAACGACTCGAGCAGCTCGCATTCGCTGGCCATCTAGCATTCCAAGACGATCTGCAGGAGTTGCAAGGTAACCAAGTTCATCCATTAGGCGCTCGGCATAAAGCGCCCAGCCCTCGCCGTGACCGGAGGTCCATGAAGCCAAGCGACGCCAATCGTTTAGAGTTTCGCGTATATACGTAGCTTGTGCTACCTGTAGGTGGTGACCAGGGACTCCTTCGTGATAAACGGTTGTGGTTTCACGCCAAGTATCGAAAGATTCGACACCATCAGGAACAGACCACCACATTCTTCCCGGTCTGGAGAAATCATCGCTTGGACCGGTGTAGTAAATTCCTCCGTGCTTGGTTGGTGCGATCATGCACTCGAGCTTTCTAAGAGGCTCTGCAATGTCAAAATGCGTCTTTCCAAGATCTTCAATGGCCTTATCGCTTAGGCGTTGCATCCACTTCTGTAATTCATCAGTGCCATGCAGCTTGGTTGTCGGATAGTTCTCCAAATGAGCAATCGCCTCTGCAACGCTTGCTCCAGGAAGGATCTCTTTAGCAACAGCTTCTTGCTCGGTTACCACGCGGGCTAGTTCTTCTATACCCCACTTGTAAGTCTCATCAAGATCAATTTCTGCGCCTAGGAAACTCTTGCTAAGTAATCGGTATCTTTCTCGACCGATAGCGTCTTGCTCGCTAGCCTTTGGCAGCATACTTTTTAGAAAATCTCCAAATGCTGCGTAGGCATCGGTGGCGACTTGAGCAGCAGCAACTAATTCCTCGCGCAGGGCTGTAGAGAGCTCCTGATCGGCTGTGGCGCCTTTGGCGAACTCATGGAAGAAACCCTCAGGCTGATTAATCTGCCCTACTTGGGTAATCACTTCTTGCAACTGACGCTTTGCTGGCCCGTCACCTTTTTCAAATCCAATCGTTAGTGTCTTTTGGTAGCCGACAAGGGAATCTTTGACTTTTCGCATTCTTGAGGCAAGGTTCTCCCAATCGGTCACGGTGGCGGTCGGGGAGACATGAAATACATCTCTAATGCCTTGGGCAGGAGATGCGATGTTATTCAAGTCTCTGTACTGCAATCCCGCAGCGTGTAATTCGATATCCAGAATTAGCTGCTGGCTAAGGGCGTCCTTGGTTACTTGGTCAACATCATCTCTAGGCTCTAAGGCTTGAAGAGCTGAAAGGGTCGATTGGTCTAGTTTTAGATCTCGCTCAATGGCCTCGGGGGAGTAATCGTCCATGTCTGCCGCGCCAGAGGCCAGGCCGATGCTGGTGGCAAAACTTGGGTAGTTGGCAGCCAATTGCGCTAGGTAGCTATCTGCCAGGTTGTCTATCGCGGACTTGTCTCTCATGGCTACCTCTTCTGCTCTTTCTTACTCTGTGAAGTTGCTGCAATAACGCTCACAATTGCTGAAACCGCAATAGAGGCAACAATCACCCCGAGGGAAGTGATGCTATCGATGTTTGGAGCCCACTCAATGTGTTGTCCGCCGTTGATAAATGGCAGCTCATTCACATGCATCGCATGTGTGATCAGCTTGAAACCAATAAACGCCAAGATAAATGAGATTCCATACTTCAAATATTCAAGCCGGTCAAGTAGCCCACCCAGTAAGAAGTACAACTGGCGAAGACCCATCAGCGCAAACAGGTTTGCTGTAAAGACAATGAAGGGATCTGTTGTGATACCAAAGATTGCTGGAATTGAGTCAAAGGCAAACATCACATCTGTGATTGCAATGGCCGCAAACACCACAAGCATCGGCGTAAAGGCCCTGCGACCATTTACAACTGTTGTTAGCTTTGCACCATCGAAGTCGTCAGAAACATGTACTCGCTTACGAAGAAGTTGAACTAGCTTCGACTCGGTTTGATGTTCATCCTCGTGTGTTCGGAATGCCTGGTGATAGGCGGTGTATAGCAAGAAGGCACCAAAGAGGTAAAAGATCCAACTGAACTGTTCAATAAGGGCTGCCCCAACCAGGATAAACAAACCTCGAAGAACTAGCGCCATAATGATTCCAACCATCAGCACCTGCTGTTGATAAATCCTTGGAACAGCAAATCTGGACATGATCAGAACAAAAACGAACAAGTTGTCAATTGAGAGTGAATACTCTGTTAGCCAACCGGCAATGAACTCGGTTGCTTGTATGTGACCAACTAGCAGCCAGAGGACAGCTGCGAACACCAAAGCCAGTCCAGCGTAGAAACCGACCCAGCCTGCTGATTCTTTGGCGGAGGGGATGTGTGGACGTTTTGCCGCTAGAAGCAGATCTGCGATCAGTATTGTCACTAAAACACCAGAGGAAATAGCCTGAAACCAGAAGTATGAGGGGGAATCCATAAGACCCTAATTCTAAGGGCGTTATTTGGATCTAGAGAGCAACTTCTTGAGAACTCCGATAGCCGAAGTGGACCATAGTGCCCAGGCAACTAATAGAGGCTGGAAAAACAATCGGGTGAGCCTGGCTTGGTCGGTGTCTAAACCAAAAGCGTCGATACCTTCGACATATTGGTTGATGTTGCCAGGAAAGATGGCGATAAAAAACAGTGCCGTAACGATTCCGAAGTAAGAAGCAATGCGTCCAGCGCTCAGCAGTCCAAGGCCAAGAGTTATCTCAACAGCACCAGAGGCCAAAACTACAAAGTCTGGATCCAGTGGTAGCCATACCGGAACTTGGGCCTGGAACTCTTGACGTAAAAATGTAAGGTGTCCGATTCCTGCATAAACGAGGGCGGCACCAAGTGCCACCCTCGCTAGCAGTCGAGCTAATTTCAATCTATTTATCTAGGCGGTAAGGGCCGGAATGATTGCTCCGGAGAATACTTGCCAAGCAAGAATGCTCTTGGCTACCAAAGAAAGAGTTATGTAAGTTCTTTCTCCCTTTAGGTAGTTTGCCCATGAACCCCACTGCTTGTATTGCAACGCCTGGTTGATTGCGAAGGTGTTGAAAAACACAAAGAGCGAAATAATGATTCCGATAACAAATCCTGGAACCTCTGCCGCGCTAGTGGAGCCTGGCTGCAAGGTGTAGACACCGATAAGGATCCAAGGAACAATTCCGGTGATGGATCCCATGATAAATGGCAAGCCTTGGCCGTTTCCAGGAGTTTCGTACTTCTCCTGCAGGGCTCCAAAGAAAATCATCGAGGCGTTTACCGCGAAGATACCTACCAGTGCTGAGAAATCAGAGATTCCAGTTAGCTGGGCAATAAGCCAAATCATTACTGATGAGCTCAGGGAGTACTCGACCCAACGGAAGTAGTTCCGGTTTTGTTTCAGACCCTTGGAGTATTTTCCAAAGAACTGGGGGGAAGAAATCAAGAAGTGGAAGAAAGCCGATAGAGCTAAGAAGGCCACTACTCCAATTCCAAGGTTTACCTCGAAAAGAACTACGCGCTCAGTTGGTAGTGGTGAGCCCGGAGGGCCTGTCATGTAATCAACTGTGGTGCCAAACAGAACTTGGTTATCCAGTAGCGATAGTGCGTAGCCAAAAGCTACGGCCTGGAACAAGTGCAACAAACCCGCAACAATGTTGTAAGTTCTTAGTCTTTTGATTTGCTCAGCAACTGAGCGCTTTTTCTGTGCCATCAGTGATACCCCTTCGTAATGGTTATTGCTTTTAGTCTAGGCTCGCGCCTGAGTTTCACGGATAAGAGAGCTAGCTCTTCTTGGCTGACTTGCGCTTGGTTTTGGTCTTTAGTGAACCAAGATAGAAAGTAGAGGCAAAGCCCAAGAGCAGGAATCCTGCCGCTGACCACGCTGCCCACTTAGCACCATCTGTGAAGGCGTCCCCGGCTGCTGTTGTTATGTCCTCAGCTAGTTCCTGGGGGACCTGCTGCGCTACAAGACCATCAGTTAGTTGCGGAATAACCGATCCTGCAGAATCAACCACAGCATCAACTAACACAACGCTTTGAGCACTTGGAACATCTAGATCACTAAGTCTTTGCTCCATGGAAACCTGTGTTCCAGTAAACAAAAGTGTTCCAAGAACAGCTACACCAAGAGCCGAGCCAACTTGTCTAACAGTTGACTGCGAACCAGAAGCTTGACCGGTGCTGGTCATTGGAACATCTACCATGATTACTCCCGTTAGCTGAGCGGTAGCTAAACCAATACCTATTCCATAAAGGAACAAGAACGGCGCAAGAATTGCCCAGCCAGCTTCGGTGGAGGCAAAGAGGGCTACACCCAAAACTCCAATGAGCTCAAGCCCGACACCTATTTGAACTGCTCTTGCCGGCGGTAGCTTGCCACTTAGGGCACCACCAACACCGGAGGCCAAGAATGCTCCGGCCGCTAGCCATAGCAGAACTAAACCGGAAGAAATTGGGCTAAGGCCAATTACGTTCTGCAACCAAAGCGGAATCGCAAACAAGATTCCAAACTCTCCCATAGAGATAATCAGTGCAGCTATCGAACCGTTTCTAAACGAACCGATCTTGAATAGCCCCAAGTCCAAAAGCACGTTCTTCTTCTCGGCCTCACGCCTTCTTTCCCAAAGAACAAAAACCACCGCAGAAACCACAAAGATAAGTAGCGCTATCGGGATAACTGAGATTCCTGTTGTGGGCCAGGCAAAGTTACCAATTTGGAACTGGTTGTTTGGATTGATTTCCCACCAGCCATAGATGCGGCCTTCAATTAGACCAAAAACCAATGTTGAGAACATTACTACCGAGATAGCTGCACCAATAAAGTCAATACCGCCGGCACGCTGTGGTGCTTTAGATTCTGAAACATAATATGCAAGACCCATCAAGATAATGATTCCCAGTGGCAAGTTGACACCAAAGGCCCAACGCCAGCTGAAGTCAGTTGCCAGCCAGCCACCAAGAACTGGACCAACAGCAACCATGCCACCGATGGTGGCACCCCAGACAGCAAACGCAATTCCGCGTTCTTTACCTTGGAAGGTGGCATTAAGAAGAGACAGGGTAGTTGGAAGCACCATCGCGCCACCGATGCCCTGGATGACTCTGGCAAGAATTAAGACATTCGATGTTTCCGCAACCCCAGCCCAAACCGAAGCGAGGATGAAAATTATGATTCCAATGCTCAGCAGGCGCTTTCGACCAAACCTGTCAGCGAGTGAACCCCAAACCAGAAGAAGGGAAGCAAAGACTAGAACGTAGCTTTCCTGAACCCACTGAACCTCAGTTGAGGTAAGACCTAGGTCATTAATAATGGAGGGAAAAATGGTGTTTACGATTGTGCCATCGATAATCACGAGGGATATGGCCATGGATATGAAAACAAGTCCTACCCAGCGATTGCGAACTTTTGTCAATTGATTCCTGATTTCTGATTATTTCTAGCTGATGCCTACTAGATTGCTTGGGCTAGGAACTAGCCGTCTCAAAGTCTATGGGAGCAAGGAGGAGATTCGCTGCCCTTAGCTTAGGTGTCCAAATAGATTGAACTGATTCAAAGGCCATAGAAGGTAATAATTAGCTATGACCGAAATCACCGAGGGACTGCCATTACCTGTCAAAACCAATGGACTGGCCCCCCTTTGCCTGGTCACTGGAGCCAATGGTTACATCGGCGGAAGGCTAATTAGAGAACTTCTCACCTTTGGCTACCGAGTCAGAGTGCTCGCAAGAAACGCTTCGCGTTTGACACAATATCCCTGGATTAGTCAGGTTGAGGTCGTCGAGGGAGACGCTCACGACGAGAAAGCATTAGAGCAAGCACTTGCTGGCATAGACGTCGCTTACTATCTAATCCACTCACTTCTTGTTAAAGACGACTTTGAAGCGTCAGAGCTCAAGATGGCCAAGATGTTTGCTGACGCGGCATCAGGCGCAAAGGTTTCTCGAATCATTTATCTTGGCGGGATCATCAACGGCACCGAAGAACTATCCGATCACATGAGTGCTCGAATGAACACTGGAGCAATACTTGCCCAATCGGGTGTTCCAACAATCGAATTTCGAGCTGGGGTAGTAATTGGTTCAGGTTCTGCTTCATTTGAAATGCTTCGCTATCTAACGGAGCGCTTGCCGATTATGACTACTCCTAAGTGGGTGAACAACCGAATTCAACCCATTGCGGTTCGCGATGTGCTTCGGTATCTGATTGGCGCAGCCGGATTGCCTTCTTCCGCTCAGGGTGTTTTCGATATTGCAGGCCCTGACATCTTTACCTACGCCGACATGATGCAACACTACGCAGCCGCTGCTGGACTCAAGCGAAGAATCATTATTCCGATTCCAGTTTTGACGCCAAGACTCTCTAGCGGTTGGGTTGGACTCGTTACTCCGGTTCCTTACCGACTTGCCCGAAGACTCGTTGAGAGCCTCAAACACGAGGTGGTTGCTGCGCCATCAAACATCAATGAGCTAATTCCTCCTTCCGCTGCTGGCCTGACTTCTTTCGATGTTGCCGTGAAGCTTGCCCTGGTTCGAATCAAAGAAGCCAATGTTGAAACCCGTTGGACAAACGCTTCGGTACCGGGAACCCCTAGCGAGCCGCT
>WLDW01000017.1 GCA_009704605.1 Actinomycetota bacterium | reverse complement strand
GTTGATGCCCTTGCCAAGGCTATGGAGCGCGGCACTGAAATAATCCTCGTGTCATCGGGAGCAATTGCAACCGGTATGCCACTTTTTGACTTTGAGAAAAAACCCACAGATCTAGAAACTTGTCAGGCTCTAGCCGCGGTTGGTCAGTTTCGCTTGGTCTCTAAGTACCAAAAGTCTCTGGAAAGATTCGGGATTATTGCCGGTCAAGTCCTGCTTACTGTTCCGGACATTGAGAATCACGAAAGCCGGGAGAACGCAAGAAAGGCTCTAGAGAGGCTGTTTGAACTCAAGGCGCTACCTATTGTCAACGAGAACGACACTGTGGCTACTACTGAAATTCGCTTTGGAGATAACGATCACCTGGCTGCAATGGTTTCAACCCTGATTGGTGCAGATGCACTGGTTTTACTAAGTGATGTTGATGGAATTTATGATGTACCGCCTACTAACCCAGAGGCAAAGCTGATTTCTAATGTTCCATTTGATATGGACATGAGCTCCTTAGAAATAGGTGGAACCAATACGGGTGTTGGAACAGGTGGGGCAATAACAAAAGTTGCGGCAGCCAGGGAGTGCACAGAAGCCGGAATAGCGGTTATCGTCACCAATGCAGAAAACGTGGGATTAGTTCTGTCTGGAACTAACTCTGGAACCTTCTTTGAACCCAAGCCACAAACCAGCAAGGCTCAGGGCTAGGCTCGAATCATGACCGCGTTACAAAGAATTCAAGCAGCTAAAGACGCAAGCTACTCACTAGCTAGTGTCTCAACTGCGTCCAAAAACGAAGCATTGAAATTAATTGCCGAGTTACTTGTTGCTCGCAGTGCTGAGATTCTTGTGGCAAACTCAATTGACCTAGAGCAAGCCGTCAAATCAAATCTTGCGACTGGGTTGCAAGATCGCCTTCGGCTTAGCGATGCAAGAATCAAGTCTTTGGCTGATTCAATTAATGATGTCATTGCGCTCCCGGATCCAATAGGGGAGATAGTCCAGGCCAAGACTCTGGAGAATGGACTAGACCTAACTCAGATACGTGTTCCTTTTGGAGTAATCGGTGTCATTTACGAAGCTCGACCGAATGTGACTATTGATATCAGTGCTTTAGCAATCAAGTCTGGAAATGCTGTTGTGCTTCGTGGTGGAACTGCTGCCGAAAACACCAACATCGCTCTGGCAAAAGTACTAAAAGAAGCTTTGGCAAGTTCTAGTCTCAGCCCAGAGCTTGTGCAAACAGTTGATGATTTTGGCAGACAAGGCGCGAACGAGATGATGGCAGCTCGTGGCCTGATTGACGTGTTAATCCCAAGGGGAAGCGCAAGTTTGATTAACGCCGTAGTCGAAGGATCAAAAGTTCCGGTGATTCAAACCGGTGACGGCGTGACCCACGTATTTATCGACGAATCTGCTAACCCAGACTGGGCTGTTGAGATTGTCTTTAACTCAAAGGTGCAACGCCCAGCTACCTGCAATGCTTTGGAAACATTGCTGGTCCACGAATCGGTTGCTTCAACTATTCTTCCCAAGGTTCTGGATCGATTGGTGGCTGCTGGAGTGACAATTCATGCGGACCAGAAAGTAAACAGCATCTATCCAGATTCCGTTTTGGCAACCGAGGCAGACTGGCACGCCGAGTACTACACGCTGGATTTAGCAGTCAAGGTAGTCGCTTCTTTGGATGAGGCAATAGATCACATAAAGAAGTACTCAACTCACCACACTGAATCGATAATCACAAGCGATGAGGCTCACGCGGAACGATTCCTAGCTGAAATCGATTCAGCGGTAGTTATGGTAAACGCTTCAACGAGATTCACCGATGGCGGGCAGTTTGGCTTCGGAACTGAGGTTGGAATTTCAACTCAAAAGCTACATGCCCGCGGTCCGATGGGGCTTAGAGAGTTAACAAGCACGAAATGGCTGGCTCGAGGTGCTGGCCAAACGCGCGCCTAGGTTATTCTAGGTATAACGCTTCTAAGGAGATCATTTTGCTAGCTGTACTACTATCTGAGACCGATGGTGTGTTCATACAACACAGCGAACTACCAATCCCTGCTCTAGCTTTCGGGGCTATAGCGATGGGCGTGTTTATCCTTCTTGCTTTTGTTGTTTACTCGTATCGCGATGTAGCCAACCGCCACGATCACAAGAACTCGAGCTCGCAAGGTCACTAGGCCTCCAAATTCTCTATGGCTAAAATTCGACTGGGAGTTATGGGTGGAACCTTTGACCCAATTCACAACGGCCACTTAGTAGCCGCCAGCGAAGTCGCAGCAGCTCTAAAGCTCGATCAAGTGGTATTCGTCCCAACCGGTGCGCCGGAAAAGAAACCAGAAGTCACCGGTGGTGAGCATCGCTACCTCATGACAGTTATTGCAACGGCAGCCAATCCAAGATTCTTAGTTTCTAGAGTTGACATCGATAGAGACAAGCCCACTTACACCGTTGACACTCTTACCGATCTCAAGAACAGCTATCCAGATGCAGAACTTTTCTTCATAACCGGAAGCGATGCTATTGCCCAAATTTTGGCTTGGAAAGAAGTGCAGCGACTTTGGGATTTGGCACACTTTGTTGCGGTTAGTAGACCTGGACATGCCCTTCAGATTCCTGATGTCCCAGAAGGCACAGTGACTGTTGTTGAAGTTCCGGCGCTTTCGATTAGCTCAACTGACTGTAGGAATAGGGTTTCTAACGGCGAACCAATTTGGTACCTAGTTCCTGATGGTGTGGTTCAGTACATTGGTAAGCATGGTTTATACAAGGGTCTCTCATGAGCGATAGCCCCACTTTTCAGTCAAGAAAAGAACGTCGAGCAGCAGAGTCAACTGCTTTCTCGCAGCAACCTCTAGAGCAAACCGCATCTGCTCCGTCCTTTGAGCCATACATTCCTTCCTTCACCGAACCGGTGACGGAAAACACTGGATACAAACCCTACGTTCCAGAATCGCCCGCTCCGGTATCTCAAACTCCTAGCTACGAACCATACGCAGTTCCACCCAGCCAACCGCAGGTAGCAAAGTCTCGTCGCGAACTTCGTGGACTAAATGACCTAAAGGAATCTGCCGGTACAGATAAGGCACCGCTTTTTGACGATCACACTCTTACTGGATCAGTTCCTGTTATCGCCACACCGGACATCTTTTTGGAGCCAGTAACCGGCTCTAACTTTGGCTCAACTGCAAATTTGGGTATTGAGCCAGTAACTGCGTCGATCATCCTAGATAAAGTTCCGGACATGCTTTCTGGATCTATTGTTCTTTCAGGTTCTGGACCGGCAGTAACAACTGGTTCAATTCAGATTCCAACCGTTGATCCAACTACGGGAAGCATCACCGTTATCTTGGAAAGTGAACAAGCCGACGAGGCTGTTGCTGAAGATAGCCTGAATTCCTTTGTTTCTTCAGTGGCCCCAATCCGCGCTGCTGGAATCGCTAAAACTAGAGCCAAGGTAGTTGAGCTGACATTAATCAATCGAAAAGGCCAGGGTCAGGTCTACGCGGTTATGTCCACAGTTGTTCTAATGATTTCTGTCGGGGCACTCACGGTAGCTGCGTTCATGCTTGGAATCTTATAAAGATGGGTGTTTGTGAGCGCTACTAAAAAAGCAATTGAAGTTGCAGAACTTGCTGCAGCCGCCGCCTCTGACAAAGTAGCTGAGAACATCGTCGCACTTGATGTTTCTTCACACATGCCACTAACTGACATATTCCTGATTGCCTCTGGCAGAAACGAGCGCCAGGTCGTTGGAATCTCTGATGGCATCGAAGAGAAGCTTTTAGAGCGAGGCATCAAACTACTCCGCCGTGAAGGAAAAGCCGGCGGACGATGGGTACTTCTAGACTTTGGGGAAATTATCTGTCACGTCATGCACGAAGAAGATCGCGTGTATTACTCGCTGGAAAGAATCTGGAGCGACTGCCCAGAGCTCAAGCTAACTGCTTTGTCAGCTAGCCCCAGTTTGAGCTAAGCTAACAAAGTTATACATCAGGGCCTGTGGCGCAGCTGGTAGCGCACCTGCATGGCATGCAGGGGGTCAGGGGTTCAAATCCCCTCAGGTCCACAATCAGTAGCCCTTCGGGGCTACTTTTTTGTTTAACACTTGGATTCGCCGATAGATATCTAGACTAAGACGATGCCTGAAGAAAAGCTCTCGAGACCACATGTTTGGCTGCCCTCGTCACAATCTGCGAACACCCTGTTGCTACTGCACGGATCAGGTGCGGACGAGTTTGATCTATTGTCTTTAGGCAAGGCCTTGGACCCTTCAGCTAGCATCTTGTCTCCTCGGGGCCTTGCCACCCAGGATGGCATGGTTAGGTTCTTCGAGTATTTTGAGGACTTTAGCGCCAAGGAGGAAACCCTTATTGAAGCAGTTCAGTCCCTGGCAGAATTTCTCAAGCTAGCAAGTGGGCATTACGGGTTTGATCCAAAGCGAGTAACTGCTGTTGGGTTCTCTAACGGTGCTCACATGGCCGGGGCTTTGCTTACGGTTCACCCTGAGCTACTTAGGGGAATTGTTGCCTTTGGCACTACTCGGGCGTTTGTGGAGAACGAATTCAAGCCAGACCTTCAGGGAAAGTTTGTATTCATCGCCAACGGAGAAAAGGACCCTTACTCGCCTAGGCAAAAATCGGAGGAAATGATCAAGGAGTTTCAATCTTGGGGAGCCAAAGTTGAGGTCCTGATGCACCCCGGAGGGCATCAGATTAGCCCTGAGCACGTAGAAATACTTGCCCGTGAGCTAGCGCTCAGCTAACTTTCAGCAAATCAGCTTAGAATTTAGTTGTTACACCAACAGACAAAAGGAGAACATCTTGTCCCACAACCCAGTGTTTAACCGCTCAATGCAAACCGGATTACAGGCTGCTCGTGAGGTTCCTCAGGACCTTGTGGATGCAGAATTTTCTAAGATTGCTGCCAAAAATGAGCCAATGACCGTTGAGGGAACAGCTGGCAAGATAGCAGCAATCTTCGTTGTGTTGCTGATTACAGCAGCTGCCACTTGGTTCTTCCAGCCGCTACAGGCTCTTTTGTTACCTGCAATGTTTGTAGGCCTCGGTCTTGCTTTGTGGATCACCTTTTCTAAGAAGGTCATGCCAGGAGTAATCGTTGGCTACGCAGCTGTCGAGGGTGTTTTCTTGGGTGGAATCTCTGCGATGTTCGAAAGTCAGTATCCAGGCATTGTTCAGTCCGCAGTTTTGGCAACCTTGACTACCGCTGGTGCGATGTTTGCCGCTTACCGTTTTGGTTGGATCAAAGTTGACGCTAGATTCACCAGGATCATGACCTTTGCAGTCGTTGGATACATGATCTTTGCTGTTATCAACCTTGGTTTTGTTTTGATCACTGGTGGGGCTGGCGTATACGGTTCTGCTTTTGGATGGCTTGCTGGATTGGTAGGAGCAGGTCTTGCAGCCTTCACGCTGAATCTTGATTTTGAAACCATCATGGTTGGGGCTAGAGACAAGTGGCCAGTTGATATGGAATGGCGCGCAGCCTTTGGTCTTGCCGTTACCCTTATCTGGCTTTACGTGGAAATTCTTCGCTTGTTGTCAATTTTCAACCGCGACTAAATTCTCCTTAAGGTATTGCTGCCACAGTTGATTTAGGTCCCAGGCGTTTTCAGCCATTACCGATACCCCTTTGACGCCGGTTCTTCTGGTTTTACCTGATACCAGCATGAGCTTGGTGTTGAAAAGTACATGACTTGATCGCTCCTGGGCTTGATCAAAAAACGTTGCGTCTGAGCATCCCGTGCCATCATCAAGAGTTATAAAGACAACTCTTTTTCCTGAACGCATTGGGGGAGACTGGGTTGCCACCCTTACGCCAGCAACCAAAACATCAGTTTTGGATCTAAGCCCAACAAGTTCGCTGGCTCGAACCACACCCATTTGATCCAACATTGGCTGATACTTAGCCAGCTGGTGATCCGTGACATCCATACCTAATAGATCCATTTCGCTTTCTAGCTGAAGTTCCTTGGTGAATTCAGGGTTTCCCTTGGGCATCAAATCAATCAAGTCAAAATCCAGCATTGGCTGATCTTTGGTGAGCTTTGGTCTTGATTTCAAGGCGCTTAGCTGCCTAACTCTTTCGAGAACATCTCCTCGAGTGTGATCTTGGCTGTTAGATCCAAGTTGATCCAAGGCTCCTATTAGCGCAAGGTTTTTGGCGGTAGATCTTGCGGGGTTAGCCCGTAAATAGAAATCAGCTAGGTCCTTATAAGGCGCATTTTCTATAATGCGACTAATTTCTGCCCCAGAGATTCCATACAAATCAGTAAGGGCCATACGAATAGCTAATCCGTCGTGAGTTTTCTCCACCAGGTACTCGTCTTTGGATCTATTGACATCAACACCGAGAATCTTCACACCAAGTCTTCTGGCTTCTGCCAGAAGCAAGCGCTTTGGATACATTCCAGGATCATGTGTGAATAAGCCAGCTAAAAACTCAGTTGGGTAGTGAGTTTTTAGCCAGGCGCTTTGGTAGGTAGGCAGCGCAAAAGCTGCTCCGTGGGCTTTGCAGAAACCAAAGCTTCCAAAGCCATCAAGCACGCTCCAGATGCGATCCACAACAACTCTCGAGTATCCGCGCTTTGTGGCGTTTTCCTTAAAGAACTTCTCAACAAACTTGCGGTCCTTTTCAAGAGATCTCCTAAGTTCATCGGCTTTAGCGAGCGAGCATCCAGTCATAACATTGAGAATCTTCAGCAGTTGCTCGTGAAAGATAACAACACCGTGGGTGGATTTTAGAATCGGTTCCAGGTCTGGATGTATGAAATCAGGCTTGATAATGCCATGCCTGCCATCCAAGTAAGGGGAGATCATGTTGCCCTTCATGGGGCCTGGCCTAAACAGCGAAATCTGTATTGTCAGGTCATTAAACTCCGTGGGCTGATGCTTGCCGGTTAGCTCTCTTTGCCCGGGGCTTTCAATTTGAAAGACGCCTAGGGTGTTGGTGGTTCTTATTTGCTTGAAGGTTTCTGCGTCATCTCTCGCAATGGAATCTAGATCAATGCTTTTTTTGGAGACCCGCTCTATTTCCCTAATCGCGTAGGCCATGCTCGATTGCATCCTGACCCCAAGAATGTCTAGTTTGAGCATTCCCATTGGGTCCATATCGTCCTTATCGAACTGACTCATCGGAAGTCCCAGACCGCTTGGCTCAACCGGGGTGTGTGATAGAAGCTGCTCGTTACCGAGTATCACTCCACACGGGTGCATCGAGATGTGACGCGGGAGCCTATCTAATCTTTCGGTTACATCAACTAAAAGATTTAGCCTGCGGTCAGTATCCAACTGCGCGGCAAGCGCTCTAAGTTCTGGCTTTTTACCTAACATTCCCCGAAAGTCCCTGGCGCTAAAGCGCCAGATGCTTTTTGCTATCTCATCAATTTGATCTGGCTCGAAGCCAAGAGCTAAACCACCATCTCTTACAGCACCTCTTCCGCGATAGGTGGACTGCATCGAAAGCAAGGTGACCCTGTTGCCGCCATAGCGCTTGAATATCGCTCGGTATATTTCATGCCTTCTGGCTGATTCAACATCGATATCAATATCTGGAAGGCTTGAGCGCTCGGTGCTTAGAAACCTTTCGAACAGTAGCTCATGCTCTATCGGGTCAACACTTGAGATACCCAGTAGGTAATTAACCATAGAACCAGCCCCCGAACCACGAGCTGCTGTTCTGATTCTCATGTCCCTGATCATTTGGGCAACATCGGCAACGGTTAAAAAGTAGGTAGCAAAACCTAGCTTGTTGATGGTGATTAGCTCTTGATGTAAGCGGTGCCTAATTGGCAATAGCTTGTCTTCGCTCTGGTTTGGATACCGCCAGTTGATTCCGGTGTGAGCTTTTTGCCACAGCACCTCAAAGGGGTTCCCTTCGATACCGAGTGCTGACTTCTCGGGAGTTTTAGGCTTGGACCAGCCACAATCTGACACCGGATCTAGCCTTAGCTGCTTCGCCAGCACTTCGGTATTAGAAATTAGCTCTAGAGCCAGAGTTTTACTCTCGGTAATTTCTAGGGCTAGCTTTTCCATCAAGCTTGCAGGCTTTAGCCAGGCTTGGGCGTTTGGTTGTGGGTCAAATAAGCCAAGTGCCTCTAGATGCCTTGCGGCATCTAGGACATCTCCGGTTAGTGCGTCATCTGGCTCAAGGTATCTAACGGCATTGGTTATCACCGGTGTAATACCGATTGTTTTGGCAAGCTGGAGCATTCTTTTAGCCTGCATGGTTGAGTAATTAGTTCCAGGTTCAGTTAGGTGTGAAACTATCTCAACCGCAAGCGCTGACTTATATGGCAGTAGCTTTTGCCACTCTAGAAGTTTTTGAGCAGCAACAGTTGCGTTAGCAAGTATTGTTGCTTGACCAAAATCAGAATCAGGGCCAAGCAGTATGGTGCAGTTGGCTTTGTTGTCTGTTTTCATTAATGCAGCTAAATCTTTTTGAGAAATAGAAACTTCTTTTTTGCTTTTTTTCTGCGCCGCAGAAATAATTCTGCAAAGAGCAGCCCAACCGATTCCGTTGTTATGACCCCTAGCAAGTATTGTTACGTTTCCTTTGTGCTGCACGTTTAGTCGAACTCCAACTATCGGTGCAATATTTTGCTTCAGGCAGGAACCGATATGCTTTACAGCTCCATAGAGACCATTGAGATCCGTTATCGCGAGCGCCTCAAAACCTAAAGCACTTGCGGCTTTAGCAAGCTCATCAGGCTTAGCTGTTCCAAAATGAAACGAGTAAGCAGAAGATACGTTCAGGTGAGTAAATGACATTGCTAACCAAAGATTCGAAGTAGCTGCCAGCTGTTAGTTGCCTCGGTGTGAATTAGCTCAAATTGAGCAGGGGAGGAGTTTTGCTTGCTGGCACTTAGTCGCCACATCTCAAGTTCTAAAACCCCAGCTCCGATACCGCGCTGGGCTCTGGCGGATTCATCCCACCAGTTTCTTCTGGAAAACCAGCGAACCGGCTTAGTAATCACCTGATAGCTGCCATTTCGCCAGCTAAAGCCCACCGGCTCACCCGCTTGGTTAGTTGCTACCTGGATTGACTCATCTACCCTGATCATTTGCTTGCCCCATAGTGCTCTAATTATTCGAACAAGTGTTCGAATAATTAGTGTATGGGTATCAGCCGACAATCAAAAATCGGCCTATTAAGGTCCCTAGTTAGGCCTTTGGGGAGTCCTCTGCAATCATCTTGTCGGCAGCCTTGGAGATCTTCTTCTTGGCAAAGTGGATCAAAACAATGAATAGAGCGATGATGCCCACAAAGATAAAGGCACCAAATTTGAAGTTTGAGGCCACCTCTTGGTAGCTAGCCCTGGCGATGTAGCCAATTGCAACATAGACAGTAGCCCAGACGAAGCAGGCGGCAAAGGTCCAGGAGATAAAGGTTTTGTATCTCATTTTTGCTGCTCCAGCGACGACCGGAACCAGCGAGTGCAGAACCGGTAGGAACCTGGATATTGCTACGGCTGGTCCACCTTGTTTTTCGACGAAGATGTCAGCTCGTTGCCAATTGTCCTCCCCAAAGCGCTGACCTAGCTTGGACGCCCTGATTCGATCACCAAAGAGTCTTCCGATAAAGAATCCGATGGTCTCACCGATCAGAGAACCAATTAGAACGGCTCCAATTAGCCAAAAGAAGTCTGGAAGATCAACCACACCGGTTGATGCCACAAGCACAACCGTGTCGCCAGGCATTATCAAACCAATAAACAAAGAAGTCTCGAGCATGATTGCGATTCCAGCGGCAACATTTCGCCAGAGGGGATCAACGCCCTGGACTAAAGCCAGTAGCCAGTCGAGAGCTTCATTCACACTGTTAATCCTGCCACAGAAACGTTGGAATTTACTGTGTGGCTGCTTTAGCCAACCTGAGTACTAAGAAGCTTTAGTCGCTTGGTAAATGGTTCCAATTGCGATGAAGTAGGTAGCTCATCGGCTAGGCCAACCCAAGAACTCACCGGAACAATGCCATTTAGTGAACTAAGTGCCCAAATCGGTAACTTCACAAGATCCTCAGGCTTGATGTTCTCAACCCTGGTTTCGATGCCCATTTGACTGGCTATCTCAAAAAGCTCTTGTCTGGTAATAGAAGGTAACCAATTGGTTTGATCATCCGAGGAGCAAAGCACATTGCCACGCCACCAAACCAGAGCACTCAGCGCACCTTCAGCGACAAAGCCTTTGGAATCAGTGATGACCGCTTCGGTGGCTCCGTTCATGTTGGCGTGGCGCCGAAGCTGCTGGCATAAAGATAGGTCGGGACCTTTGACTAAGGGAGATTGCCTTGGATCTGGGTCCGGGTATTGCCAAAGCACTAGTGATTCCACTGGTGCTGGTGCTTCACGAAGTCTTAGGTGTAGCCGATCTGCTGGCTCTTGTTCACCGTGATACTCGATCCTTGGAAACCACCTACCCTCTCTTGGGGTCAGGCGTCTTACCTCGGCGAAGAAGCCTCTCAACAGAGGCTCCTGGGAAGAGTCTTCGGCAAGTACCCAGTTGGTGAATCTATCGAAGTGTGCCTGCAAGGATCTAACAGCACCGTTTTCAACCAGCCAGGAGTCAGCAACTCTTAGCTGAACTTCGGGGCCGGAAACTATGAGCGGCTTTAGCTCTGCGTTTTCGAGGCGGTAAAAATCCCCCAGAACGCTCATCGATTACTCCTATAGGCCTTGGTCTAATCTATAGAGTACGAGCTTTTCTTTCAGCCCAAATCAATCTCACACAAGGTGGCCATTTTGCGTCTAGAG
>WLDW01000016.1 GCA_009704605.1 Actinomycetota bacterium | reverse complement strand
GCAGGGAACTGCTCGAGACATTTACAAGTCGCCAAAGCACACTTACACCAAAGAGTTACTAGGCGCGGTCCCGTCGTTAGGTCAAGGTAAGGCAATTGCTGCGAAGGCAACGGCGGATACTCAGCCCGTGCTGGCGTTTAGCAAAGTCTCAATCGAGTACCCTAAGCGCGGAAGGGTTCCTGCCTTTCTGGCTGCTAAAGACATAAATCTTGAAATTCGGCCAGGTGAAGTCTTGGGATTAGTTGGAGAGAGTGGTTCGGGTAAGACCACCGTTGGCCGAGCGGCCGTTGGGTTACTTCCAGTCAAATCTGGCTCGCTTATTGTCGCAGGCAAAGATATCTCCAAGACCAAGAAATCAGAACTGCAAGAACTGCGTAGCAAGCTTGGAATTGTTTTCCAAGACCCAGGGTCATCGCTAAATCCTCGATGGTCAATTGCGCAATCAATTGCAGAGCCCCTAGTTTTATCAAAGGCATTTTCCAAAGATCAAATAAGTCGTCGAATCGATGAGTTACTCAATCAGGTCGAACTTCCAATTTCTTATCGCAATCGATATCCTCATGAACTCTCTGGGGGGCAGCGACAGAGAGTCGGAATTGCGAGAGCATTGGCCCTTTCCCCGGAGCTATTGGTGGCGGACGAACCCACTAGTGCCCTGGACGTCTCGGTCCAAGCTCGAGTGCTTGAGCTTTTGAAGCAGTTACAGAAAGAACTGGGATTCGCCTGCCTATTTGTGAGTCACGACCTGGCAGTAGTGGACTATCTAGCTGACCGAATTGCCGTAATGAGTCATGGAGAAATTGTTGAGCAAGGTGACAAAAACCAGATACTTCGCAATCCGCAACAGGAATACACCAAGCGGTTAATTGCAGCGGTCCCAGTTCCTGACCCAGACGACCAGCGCAAGAGGCGGGAAAGTCGACTAGCTTCAACAAAGAGCTAGCGTCGTGGGCTAAACTAAAAGCTCTTGAGTCCTTGTGGGGAATAACGCCTTTCTTTGGATATTCCAAGGCAAATAACCAAATCCACCGCAAGGCTTATCGGCCTAATGGCTAAAAAATTGAGGAAGTTTTTATGACTCTGGCAATCCGAGATGACCTAAGAAACGTTGCAATCGTGGCTCACGTAGACCACGGTAAGACAACGCTGGTTGACGCGATGCTTAGGCAGACCGGATCATTTGGTGAGCACTCCAACATGGGTGAGCGATTGATGGACTCAGGGGACTTGGAAAAAGAAAAAGGAATCACAATCCTTGCCAAGAACACCGCAATTAGTTACTCGGGTAAAGCAGCTGAAGGCAAGACAATAACCATCAACGTTATTGACACCCCGGGCCACGCTGATTTCGGTGGCGAAGTTGAGCGCGGTCTTTCGATGGTTGATGGCGTTGTTTTGCTGGTTGACGCCAGCGAGGGACCATTGCCACAGACTCGCTTTGTTTTGCGTAAGGCTCTCGAGGCTAACCTTCCAGTTATCTTGCTTCTCAATAAAACCGACAGACCAGATGCTCGTATCGACGAGGTAGTTGAGGAAACCCACGACCTACTTTTGGGTCTAGCTTCAGACCTTGCCGACGAGGTTCCCGAACTTGACATCGACGCAATTTTGGACCTTCCGGTTATTTACGCATCGGGCAGAGCGGGAGCTGCATCACTGAACAAACCCGAAAACGGAACCTTGCCAGACAATGCGGACCTAGAGCCACTGTTTGGCGCAATCATGAAATACATTCCTGCACCAAAGTACGATCCCGATGCCCCGCTACAAGCCCACGTAACTAACCTTGACGCATCGCCGTTTCTTGGTCGTCTTGCATTGCTGCGAATTTTCAACGGAACTATCAAAAAAGGTCAGCAGGTTGCTTGGGTTAGACAAAACGGTGAAACTCAGAACGTTAAAATCACCGAGCTTTTGATGACTAAGGCACTGGAGCGTTTCCCAACCGAATCCGCAGGACCTGGAGACATCGTTGCGGTTGCTGGAATTGAAGAGATCACCATTGGTGAAACACTTGCCGACCCAGACGACATCCGACCACTTCCACTGATTGCTATTGACGACCCTGCAATCTCTATGACCATTGGAATTAACACCTCACCTATGGCTGGAAGAGTAAAAGGCGCCAAAGTTACCGCTCGTTTGGTCAAGGACCGCCTAGACCGCGAACTTATTGGAAACGTTTCTATCAAGGTCATCGCAACCGACCGTCCGGATGCTTGGGAGGTTCAGGGTCGAGGAGAACTAGCCCTAGCCATATTGGTTGAGCAGATGAGACGCGAAGGCTATGAGCTCACAGTTGGTAAGCCACAAGTTGTTACCAAGAAAATCGATGGCAAGCTAAATGAGCCAGTTGAAGATCTAACAATTGATGTGCCTGAGGAATTCTTAGGTTCAATCACTCAGCTGTTGGCGTCTCGCAAGGGTCGGATGAAGAACATGACCAACAAGGGAACCGGTTGGGTTCGTATGGAGTTTATGGTTCCTTCTCGAGGTCTAATTGGTTTCCGAACCGAGTTTCTTACAACCACACGTGGAACCGGAATCGCAAATGCTATTTCCGCAGGCTACGAGCCATGGTTTGGTGAGATTGTCACGCGTACCAACGGCTCTCTAGTAGCAGACCGCCAGGGAGCGGTTACACCGTTCGCGCTAATCGGATTGCAAGATAGAGGAACTTTCTTTGTCGAACCAACTGAGGAAGTTTACGCCGGACAGGTTGTTGGTGAAAACGCCAGAGCCGATGACATGGAAGTTAACATCACTAAGGAAAAAAAGCTCACCAACATGAGAGCGTCGTCCAGTGAGGAATTTGAGAAACTAACGCCACCTAGAAAGCTGTCGTTGGAAGAATGTCTGGAATTTGCTCGTGAGGACGAATGCGTTGAGGTTACTCCCGAAGGCACCAGGATTCGTAAGGTGGAATTAGACCCCAACCTGCGCGCCAGAGCTGCTTCAGCAAGAAAACGAGCCAGCGAGAGCTAAACCATTTAGAGTTATTGCTATGGCCAAAACGTCGTTCAACGCAAAACGGGTGCTTCTAGTTCACGCCCACCCAGACGATGAGTCAATATTCACCGCTCACGTGATTGCTAATCGCGTTGAAGCTGGTGCAAAAGTCATGGTTCTTACTTTGACCCGTGGAGAACGAGGCCGAGTAAAGCTCGACGATCTAAAGCCACTCGAATCCGATCTTGCCGCGATGGGTGCGTTTAGATCTAACGAGCTAAGAAACGCCCTGGCCGCTCTTGGTGATGTTCAGCATAAATTTGCTGGATCCAGAAAATACCTTGACTCAGGAATGCGACTAAGCACTTTTGGAAGAGCAGTAAAGGCAAAAACTACCGACGAGATGTCACTTTCTTCAGTTTCAACAGCGGTAATTTCTGATGACATTTATCAGACGCTAACCGCATTCAAGCCAGATGCCGTGATTACTTACAACCGCAAGGGCGGCTTTGGCCATCCAGATCACAAGAAGGCCCATGAGGCCACCGCGATGGCACTTCGTCGATTCGCCAGAGCCACAAGAGGCAGGGCACCACAATTTTGGGTTATCGCTGAACCGGGTGAGCGATTCACGGTTGAAGTTGGTGGCCCAAAAACTGCGGCCAAGAAGAAGTTGGCGCTGGAGCAGCACGCAAGCCAGGTGTCAATTGCAAAGGAAACGTTCTCCCTCGTCCCGGGCAGAGACATTCGTTACGACACACCAGAGAGGCTACGAATGACATCAACCACCCCTTGGCTTTGGCTGAAGCCACTATTCCTGGGTCTGTGGGCTCTACCGCTTGGAATTCTGCTTGGATTTGCTGGAACTTTGCTTCACTCGGTCACTGCATCCGACGAGTCGGCTACACCTCTTGGGTTAATTGTTGCCCTGGTGATGACTTTCTCGTTGGCGGTTGCTCTTCGATTGCTTCGCAACTCCAGGGGCGCTCTATACCTAATGAGCTTTACGCTCGCCGGAACTGTTTTTTGGCTTTCTAGACCCACCGCTGCTGGCGATGCACTTATTTTGGACAACCAAGCTGGAAACATTTGGGTCTATGGGTCTCTTATCATCTGCGCCGTTGTGATCTTGTTTCCAAAACTTAGACCCGGGGCATGGGGTAAGAAATCTTCCGGCCATCGATAGGTAATATGGTCCTAGGAGGATCTTCCCAATGACTTATGTAATTGCACTTCCATGCGTTGACCTTAAAGACAAGGCGTGCATTGAAGAGTGCCCAGTGGATTGCATCTACGAGGGTGACCGCATGCTTTACATTCACCCGGACGAGTGTGTGGACTGTGGGGCCTGTGAACCAGTTTGCCCAGTAGAAGCGATTTACTACGAAGATGATGTTCCCGAGCAGTGGGCCGATTACTACCGCGCCAATGTCGACTTTTTTGAAACCATCGGTTCTCCTGGAGGAGCTGCAAAGGTCGGTCCAATTCCTGGGGATCATCCATTGGTTGCTGCTTTGCCACCACAAGCTCAACAGGACTAAGTGTTTACCGGGCTGCCAGATTATCCCTGGAAATCACTAAAGCCATACTCGGACAAAGCTGCCCAGCACCAAGATGGCGCAATCGATTTATCAGTTGGATCGCCAATTGATCCAACTCCAGACTCTGTTCAACAAGCCCTCAAGAAGTTTTCTAATTCTCCCGGCTACCCCTCAACAGCTGGCACTGCAGAGTTTCGCAAAGCGGTAGTTGAGTGGTTTGCCAGAAGAAGACAAGTACCGGGATTAGATCCCGATCAAGTGATGCCATCCATTGGATCCAAGGAGCTAATAAGTTGGCTCCCCACCTTCTTAGGCATTGGACCAGGCGATGTTGTAGTTCAACCAAAGGTTGCATACACCGCTTACGCCGTTGGGGCTGCACTATCGGGAGCCACTCTAGTTTCTGAAGACGACCCAGAAAAATGGCCTGCCAACACCAAGTTGATCTGGATTAACTCTCCAGGTAATCCCGATGGAAAAGTCTTGGATGTTTTAGGCTTTGCCAAGGCGGTTGCCAGAGCCCGTGAGCTAGGAGCGCTACTTGCTTCCGACGAGTGCTACGCCGAACTTGGTTGGAGTGCTCCATGGGACACCCAAGTCATTCCAAGCGTTTTGGATCCTAGAGTTTGTGGAGATAGTCATGAAGGAATACTGTGCCTGTACTCACTTTCTAAGCAGTCCAACATGGCAGGCTATAGAGCCGCTTTCGCAGTTGGCTCGAAAGATCTAATTCGAGACTTGGTGAACCTTAGGATGCACACCGGGATGATCATGCCTTTTCCCACCCAGCAGGCGGTGATCGCTGCTCTGGGGGACAGCGCACACGTGGCTACCGAGAAAGCAATCTACTCAAAGAGACGAGAGACTTTGCTAGCTGCGGTAACTGCATATGGTTTTGAGGTAACTGACAGTGAGGCGGGTTTGTATCTTTGGGCAACCAAGGGTCAAGACTGCTGGAGCACCGTGGATGAGATGGCGCAGCTTGGGATTGTTGTGGTGCCAGGTAGCTTCTATGGTGAGCACGCAACCAAGCACGTTCGATTCTCGCTCACGGCAACCGATAGCGACATCAGTAGGGCTGCTTTCAGACTCCAAAATGGCTTAGGCTAGAGCCTGAGATTTTGATTCCCAAGGAGCGCTTTGCCTGACAACGAAAAAGTAGTTATCAGCTACAAGGACAAGACCCTCGAGCTTCCAGTTGTTGAAGCAACCGCGGGCTCAAGTGCCATGGACATAAGTAAGCTTCACTCGACCCTTGGCCTGCACACTTACGACCAGGGATTTGTCAACACAGCATCGACTAAATCAGCGATTACCTTTATTGACGGTGAAGCTGGAATCTTGCGCTACCGAGGTTACGCCATCGAGCAGCTTGCGTCCCAGAAGAGTTTTTTAGAAGTAAGTCACTTGTTGATTTATGGCGAGCTGCCAACAAAGCCAGAACTTGAATCTTTTGATTACAGCATCAGAAGACACACTCTGATTCATGAAGATCTAAAGTCTTTCTTCGATGCATTTCCGCAAAACGCCCACCCGATGTCGGTTCTTGCAGCTGGTGTTTCAGCGCTGTCTACTTTCTACCAGGATTCACTAGACCCAAGAGATCCAGAGCAAGTCGAGCTTTCCACCCGAAGATTGCTTGCCAAGCTTCCAGTGTTGGCAGCTTATGCCTACAAGACCAGCCTTGGTCAGGCTTTGCTTTATCCAGATAACTCACTGTCAACGGTAGAAAACTTCTTGCGCCTTACCTTTGGAACAATGGCCGAAGAGTACGTTCAGAACCCAATTGTCACAAGAGCACTTGAGACCTTGCTAATTTTGCATGCTGATCACGAGCAGAACTGCTCGACTTCAACAGTTCGCCTGGTTGGCTCAGCGCAGGCTAACTTGTTTGCATCAGTTTCTTCTGGAATTAACGCACTGTTTGGTCCGCTACATGGTGGAGCCAACGAGGCCGTTTTGGACATGCTTACTCAGATCCGTGACTCCGGACAGAGTGTGCAGCAGTTTGTTGATCGAGTAAAGAACAAAGAAGAGGGAAGTAGGCTGATGGGATTCGGTCACCGAATCTACAAAAACTTTGACCCAAGAGCCACCATCATTAAAGCAACCGCAGACAAGGTACTTGGAGAACTTGGCATAAAGGATCCGCTGCTGGATATCGCAAAAGACCTAGAGGCAACAGCTCTAGCTGATCCATACTTTGCCGAGCGCAAGCTTTACCCGAATGTTGATTTCTACACCGGAGTGATTTACAAGGCCCTTGGCTTCCCAGCTCCAATGTTCACCGCATTGTTTGCGATGGGAAGACTGCCAGGTTGGATTGCACACTGGCGCGAAATGATGGAAGATTCGAGCAATCGAATTGGAAGACCTCAGCAGGTCTACCTTGGAAAAGGCGAAAGAAGCATCTAGGCCTCAGGCTGATCTTTAGAACATGCCTAATGGCCGTGTTGTCAAAAGGTGGGGACTTTACCAATGATTATTAGAAATTCGGAATTTGAAAGGTTTGAAGCACATGCTAATTTATAGCTCCATTGTCGAGAGGTTAGTTCGTAAATCATTTCTTGCCGTGCAAAATCATGATTACGAATTTGTGTTAGGTGGTCTGTCCTCCAGGAACCTCACCCATCGTTTTGCGGGTCCTAATTCACTGGGTGGCATTCGACATGACAAAGAGGCAATGCGTCGGTGGTTTATGAGAGTGGGAACAGTTTTTCCGGAGCTTGAGTTTAACGTAACAAGTGTCCTAGTCCACGGTGGGCCATGGAACACAACAGTATTTGCCCGCTGGGTAGCCACATGCACTCTTGAAAACGGAGAGTCCTACATAAATCCAGGCATTCACGTAATCAAATTGCGGTGGGGTAAAGCTTATGACTTTGATGTTTATGAAGATACCTTTGCTGTTACGGTCGGACTTGAAAAACAAGCAAAGTCAGGTATTGCCGAAGCAAGTGCTCCCCAAATTGTGAGTTAATCTAAACGCCCTCTTTGACTTTTACTCGCCGAAACGTGAAATACTTCAGTTTTTTGCATGTGCACTCGTTTTCCGCAGTAATCAAGTGCGCTTCGATGGACTCGAAGCCGCATCTAGAGGTAGCTACGAGGCTTACTTGGACTATCAGAATGAAGAAGTAAAGATCAACTGATTCATAGTCAGTAGTTCGGCTTTAGCCAGTAAACAACCGTGTCGCCAAAGGGCTTCTGATCGACTAGCTCGTAACCCGAAGTTGAAAAGGCGTCTACTCTAGAAGATCGCTCGACCAGGACCAGGGCCTTCTCTGAAACTAGAAGTCTCAGTGACTCAAGGTTCTTTTCGACTTCTTGGTTAGTTAGGTCATAGGGCGGGTCAATAAAGACCAAATCAAATGAACCGGTAGTTGCTTCCAAAAACTTTTGAACCGGTTGAATCTGAACTTTTGCTGAAACTTCCTGTCCCTCATCGCTCAAAGCGTCCTGAACGGTTCTAGCGTTTTTGATGCAGACCGCAGCAGCCATCTTGTTGCTTTCAACTAGCACGGTAGCTACCGCACCTCTTGATAAAGCCTCAAGCCCCAGCGCACCGGTTCCCGCATAAAGATCCAATACCTTACTTCCAGCTAGGGCACCTTTGGATTCCAGCGAGCTAAAGATGCTCTCTCGGATTCGATCTGCTGTTGGTCTAGTGCTTTTTGCCGGAGAAGCTAGCTTTCTAGAGCCAACTAGGCCACCAATAATTCTTGTCATGATTGTCAAAGCCTAACGGCTTTTGGCAACTCTCTCGTAGAAGATTGAAGCATGCTGCTTCCAACCACTGCGCTCGATCGAGTATTAGGTGACAAAACAGCCAAGAGCTTCGCAAAAAACCTAGGACTAATAACAGTTGCTGATCTACTGCAGCACTACCCGCGAAGGTATTCATCTAGGGGAGAACTAACTCCAATCACAAACCTGCCAGTTGGCGAGAGTGTATCGATTGTGGCTGAAGTGGTTGACGCCAGGGAGAGAAGAACCAAGGGTCGAGTAAGTCATATTCTTGAAGTAAGAATCACTGACGGTAGTGGGTTCTTGTCATTAACTTTTTTCAACCAGGCCTGGCGTCAAAAGAACTTGCTACCTGGAACAAGGGGTCTTTTTGCCGGCAAGATCGGTGAATATCAGGGCAAGCTTCAGTTAGCTCACCCAGACTACGAGCTATTTTTGGATGAAGTCAGTCAGTTTGACGCTAAGGCGTGGGCGGATAAGCCGATACCTATCTATCCAGCTTCAGCCAGCGTTACGACTTGGATGATTCAAAAAGCTTTGGGTATTGTTCTAGACACCCTAGGAACCATAGAAGATGAAGTTCCAGAGCAGCTAGCAAAAAAGCACAAACTAATGAGCCTGAATCAAGCCTTGGAGAAGATTCACCGACCAGAAACTAAAACCGATTGGTCTTCAGCCACGAAGACGCTTTCTTATCACGAAGCATTCCTGCTTCAGGCTAATTTGATTGCTCGCAAAATAGCTAACGAAAAATCTCCAGCTACCATCAGATCTGGCGGGACAAATGGATACCTCGCTGCGTTTGATAGTGCTCTTTCTTTTAAATTAACCAAGGGGCAGCAAAGCGTCGGTGAAGAGATCTCTTTAGACCTTGCAAAAAGCTATCCGATGAACAGATTGCTGCAAGGTGAGGTTGGATCGGGTAAAACCCTGGTGGCGTTAAGAGCGATGCTTGCAGTAGCAGACACCGAAGGTCAATCAGCACTACTTGCGCCAACCGAGGTTTTAGCCTCTCAGCACTTTAGATCAATCTCCAAAAGCCTCGGCGAAGATCTTGCTAAAGAGATTGGGCTAACTCTTTTGACTGGTCAACTCTCGACAGCGGATCGCAAAAAAGCGATGCTGCAAGTTGTATCAGGAGCCTCAAAAATTGTTATTGGAACCCATGCGCTGTTTTCCGAAAAAGTGGAGTTCTACGACTTGGGTCTTGTCGTAATCGACGAGCAGCACAGGTTTGGCGTTGAGCAAAGAGAGAAACTGCGGCTCAAAGGAAAACTATCTCCTCACGTGCTGACTATGACCGCCACCCCAATACCTAGAACCTTGGCGGTGACTGTTTTTGGAGACATGGCAGTTTCTTCACTTACAGAACTTCCTGCAGGCCGAAAAGAGATTGACTCGCACGTTGTTCGGGCGGGGGATAAGAATCTAGTATCCAGAGTCTGGGAGAGAGTTGCCGAGGAGGTAGCAAAGGGGCACCAGGTGTTTGTGGTTTGTCCAAAAATTGATGAGTCTGATAAAGACAACTCTGGAGCCTCGGTTGATAAAACCACAACTGAGCTTCGTAAAAACCCAAACCTTGCCTCCCTTCGAATCGATTCTCTGCACGGTCGTATGGACCAAGAGCAAAAATCTGACATCATGGCAAAGTTTGTCAACAAGGAAATAGATGTCTTGGTAGCAACTACGGTTATCGAGGTTGGTGTGGATGTTCCAAACGCAACCGTGATGGTGATCTTGGATGCCGATAACTTTGGCATCTCCCAGCTACATCAGCTGCGTGGCCGAGTGGGAAGAGGCCAGGCCAAAGGACTTTGCCTGTTGCTTACCGGTGCCGAGGATGGCTCCATAGCCCTACAAAGAATCGATGCGGTCGCAGCTGAAAGCGATGGCTTCAAGCTCAGTGAGATTGACCTGGAGCTTCGCCGCGAGGGAGACGTATTAGGAGCAAGTCAATCCGGAGGTCGCTCTAGCTTGCGCCTGCTGCAGGTGATTCGGGACGCAGCACTTATTCAAAAGGTCCGGGTTGAGGTGGAGCAGCTTTTTGAGGCAGATCCAGGCCTAGAGACATCACCTACTCTTCGCCTAGCTATCGAGGAAATGAACGCTGTAGAAAACTTGTCTAAAGGCTGAGTGGTTTAGTTTGCTAATCTTGGGTCTATGCCAACTCTCGCTGTCTACCCAGGATCTTTTGACCCAATAACTCTTGGGCACGTGGATATCATCGAGCGGTGCTCCAAGATTGTCGATGAATTACATGTTCTGGTAGTTCACAACCCTGAAAAGAGCCCAAGGTTTTCCAGCGCCAAGAGAATTGAGCTAATTCAAGAGTCTTTGAAAGAAGCTGGTGTAACCAGCGCAAATATCAAAGTTACTGAGCTTTCCTCTGGCTTGTTAGTTGACTACATCAGAGAAGTTGACGCAAAGCTTCTAATCAAGGGATTCCGAAACAATGTTGACCTTGATTACGAATTACCGATGGCCAAGGTTAACCGAGACCTAAGCGGAATTGAAACAATCTTTATCTCGGCTGATCCCAAATATGGACTGGTGGCGTCGTCGCTGGTTCGTGAGGTTGCCTCCCTTGGTGGTCCAGTTCAAAACTATGTTTCAGCGGCGGTGGCTAAGGCTTTATTGGAGCAGAACTAATGAGTAAGTTTGACATTCCGGTTCACGAACTTACTCGAAGACCAGGCCACACCAGCTCGCTACAACTAGCCATTGATCTTGATGACGCGATGGGTCAAGGAGCTGCCTCTGTTCCAGCGGGAACGAAAATCGAAGTTGACCT
>WLDW01000015.1 GCA_009704605.1 Actinomycetota bacterium | reverse complement strand
GGCTATGGTTTTCGAAACTTAGCCAATCTATACTTGGGACCTTGAACCAAATCTTAGGAGATGGTTCAAAAACCATTATATAAAGGAGAAAAATGAGCTCATTTTCATTCTCTCGTCGTAACAGAAAGACCGCTACTGCAGTTGCTACCCTAGCTGCTGCTGCTTTGGTTCTTTCTGGTTGCGCAGCAACCGGAGACGGTGGCGCTGCTGGCGGCGAGCTAACACTAAAGATCGGTACTGCACTTCCGCAGACCGGAAACCTGGCCTTCCTAGGCCCACCTGAAGAAGCTGGTGTTGCTCTTGCTATCAAGGAGGTCAACGAAGCCGACAAGGGTGTTCAGATTGAGGTTACTTGGGGAGACTCTGGTGACACTGACAACAAGGCATATGAGACCGAGATTCCTCGTCTTCTAAACGCTGGCGTTAACGCAATCATTGGTGCTGCTTCATCTGGTACCTCATTGCAGTTCATTGACCAGGTTGTTGGTGCTGGAGTAATCCAGTTCTCACCTGCAAACACATCTGCTGCGTTGACTACATACGACGACAAGGGACTGTACTTCCGTACCGCGCCTTCTGACGTTTTGCAGGGTGAGGTTCTTGGTAACCTAATCGCTGCTGACGGTCACGAGAATATCGCAATGATCGTTCTAAACGACTCATACGGAACCGGACTTGCATCGTTCGTTACTGAGGCCTTCGAAGCTGCTGGTGGTAAAGTTCTAGCTGCACCAACATACAACACTGGTGACACTAACTTCACTTCTCAGATTGCTGAAGTTCTAGCAACAGACCCAGATGCAATCGTTCTAATCACATTTGAAGAAGTAAAGACCATTATTCCTGGTCTTAGCGGATTCCCATCTGACAAGCTTTACTTTGTTGATGGAAACCTTGCTAACTTCTCAGAGGCATTTGAGCCTGGAACTCTAACCGGAGCTAAGGGAACACTTCCTGGCTTGGACATTGAGACCATCCCTGAATTCCTAACTAAGATGAACGACAACTGGGTAGCTGAAGGTAACGCTGACCTAGAGTCTGTTTACGCTTACGGACCTGAGGCTTACGACGCAGTTGTTCTTCTAGCTCTTTCAGCACTTGCTGCTGGATCAGTAGAGGGCGTTGACATGGCCGGCAAGCTTCAGGAAGTTTCTGGAGGTTCCGGTTCAGGTACCAAGTGCACCAGCTTTGCTGAGTGTGCTGACATCATCATCGGCGGCGGAGTCGCTGACTACGATGGTGTTTCTGGTCCAATCACATTCGATGAGAATGGTGACCCAACTGAGGCGAGCATCGGTGTTTACGTCTACCAGGACGACAACACTTACGTTCCATTCAAGTAAGCATCAATTAGAAAAACCCCCGGGAGCAATCCCGGGGGTTTTTCATTTAAGTTATTTCTTTATTCGCCCAGGGTTCCTAAGTACAAGCCAATAACCTTTGGATCATTTAGTAGTTCACGACCACTACCAACAACTGCGTCTTTACCCTGATCCAGCACGTAGGCTCTGTCAGAGATCTGGAGGCAACGGCGGGCATTTTGTTCAACCATGATGGTTGTCACACCGGCCTTGTTTATCTCGGAAACACGAATAAAGGCCTCATCTTGTCTAACTGGCGACAATCCAGCCGAAGGCTCATCAAGAAGCAACACTTTAGGGTCCATCATCAGCGCACGGCTCATGGCAACCATCTGGCGTTCTCCACCAGAAAGTGAGCCCGCACGCTGCTTCAGCCTCTTGCCAAGCTCAGCAAAGATTCCGGTCACAAACTCTAAGCGCTCGGCGTAGCTCTTTGGGTTCTGGAACAAGCCCATCTGAAGATTCTCTTCAATTGTTAGAGAAGGAAAGACGTTATTGTTCTGAGGAACGTATCCGATTCCTTGAGCTACCAATTGGTTAGCTTTCAGGTTCGCGATTGAAGCTCCGTTTAGCAAGATCTCGCCCTCGCGAACCTTTACTAGACCAAAGATTGCCTTGAGAAGCGTGGACTTACCGGCACCGTTTGGGCCAATGATTCCAACGAGTTCTCCCTGGTTCGCGAAGAAGTTTGCTCCATTAAGGATGTTTACCCCAGGTAGATAACCCGCGACCAATGATTTGGTTTCAATTACTGGAACATTAGCCATGGTTTACTTCTTTCCCTTAGGTGGCAAAGTGATTCGCCCGGTGACTGTTCCAAGATCAGTGTCTTGGTGGGAACCAAGGTAGGCATCAATAACAGCGGGGTTTTTCATTACCTCATCTGCTGGACCTTCTGCTACCACTCGACCCTCGGCCATAACAACAACCCAATCGGCGATGTGTCTAACCATGTGCATGTCGTGCTCAACAAACAAGACGGTCATGCCTTCTTTTTTGAGGTTCAGCACGTGCTCAAGAAGAGACTGGGTTAGAGCGGGGTTCACTCCAGCCATCGGCTCATCCAGCATCACAAGAACTGGATCAGTCATTAGGGCCCGAGCCATTTCCAGAAGCTTGCGCTGACCACCGGAGAGGCTGGCAGCGAAGTCGTCCTTCTTGGTGTCAAGTTTGAATCGCTTTAGAAGCTCTAGAGCCTTTTCTTCAATCTCTTGCTCTTTTGCCTTCCATAGGAAAGGGAAGATCGAGAACATCAACTTCTCACCGCGTTGGTCTTTGGCACCGAGCTTCATGTTCTGCAAAACAGTGAGTAGGCTCAACGCTTTGGTTAGCTGGAAGGTGCGGACCTGACCCATCTGGGCAACCTTGAAAGCAGGAATACCCGCGAGGGACTTTCCTGCGAAGTTCCAAGTTCCGGTGTCTGGCTTATCAAAGCCAGTCAATAGGTTGAAAAGTGTAGTTTTACCCGCACCGTTAGGACCAATCAGGGCCGTGATTGCACCCCGAGGAATCTCTAAGTGCTCAACGTCAACGGCAACAAGGCCCCCGAATTTACGAGACACATTGTCCATGGTGATGATCGGATCCACTTTTGGTACGCCTGGACGAATGGTTCCAACGTGCAGTCCGATTGTCTTGGCCGCAGGCTTGCCTGGCAGTTTTGCGCTACTACTTGACAAAGGTCAGCTCCTTTTTGTCGCCAAGAATTCCTTGAGGACGGTAAATGACAAGAAGCATGAGACCAACTCCCACCAGGATGAACCTGATAGTTGAAGCCTGAATGCTACTGATGAACGGAAGTATTCCGCTGGAAACGAGCTGGGGCAGCACGTTTGATAAGAAGGCCTGAAGCACCCAGAAGATAACTGCTCCAAGAACTGGGCCAAACACAGTTGCCGCTCCACCTAGAAGAAGTGCTGTCCAAACGAAGAAGGTCAACGAGGTCACATAAACACCCGGGTTCACAGCTGACGGAAGAGCGTAAACGATTCCACCCAAGGACCCAAACACTCCACCAATGATGAGTGCTTGCATCTTGTATGCAAAGACATTCTTACCAAGTGCTCGAACTGCATCCTCATCTTCGCGGATTCCCTTGATGACGCGACCCCAAGGGCTCTTCATAAGAAGCAGTAACAAGAAAGCACAGATAGCCAGAGTGATCAGGCCAAGAATTAGAACCCAGACCTCGATATTGTTGTAGGTCCAAGGACCGAATCCATAGTCACCCTCTGGGAACGGGTTGGCTGCTCGGAAGCTGTTGTGGTATCCGGAGAGACCATCAGCGCTACCTGTGACATCAACGAAGGCATTGGTAAGAAATAGCAAGCGAAGAATTTCCGCAGCAGCGATTGTCACAATTGCCAAGTAGTCACCGCGAAGTCGAAGGGTTGGAATTCCCAAAAGTAGCGAAAATAGCACAGAGGCGACCAGGCTAACTAAGATTCCCTGCCACCACTCAAAGCCGAAGGTGAGAATCGAGATTGCGTAACCATAGGCTCCAATAGCCATGAAGCCAGCGATACCAAAGTTCAGCAGTCCTGCGAAACCGAAGTGCATCGCAAGCCCTAGAGCGGCAAGAGCGAAGGCCATAGTGGCTGGGCTCAGAAGGCCTTGAGCGGTGTTGGATAAAATTGCAGACCAGTCCATAGCTGCCTTCCCTAACCTATTCGTTCTTTTCGACCCAGGATTCCCTGCGGTCTTACTAGCAAGATCACGATCAAAACGACCAATGCCCCTACGTACTTGAGATCCGATGGGATCACGAGGCTTGAGACTTCAACCAACAAACCAACTACCAGGGCCCCAAGAAGTGCACCAAAAGCAGTTCCTAAGCCACCAAGAGTCACAGCGGCAAAAATCAACAATAGGATTTGAGCGCCCATGTCCCATTTGATGCCTGGACGGAAGTAGGCCCACAACACACCCGAAAGACCAGCTAGTCCAGCCGCCACAATCCAAACAATCCGGATCACGCGGTCAACGTCAATACCAGATGCGGCTGCCAGATCCGGGTTGTCAGAAATGGCGCGGGTGGCTTTTCCTGTTTGAGTAGTCATCAACCACCAGGCGAATCCGATAATAACAACAAGGCTCAAAACCATCGAAGCGATGTCAATGACGCTCAGCGAAGTCGCGCCAAATAGTTTTATCTTCGGTGAGTCAAAGCCAGGAAGCTGAGAGGTTCCTCCTCCAACAAAGAATTGGAACAAGTAACGAACAGCAAGAGACAAACCAATCGAGACAATCATCAGCTGGACAAGACCAAGCCCACGTTTTCTAAGCGGTCGCCAAAGACCTGAATCTAGGCCCCAACCCATCAGACCGCTTATTACAACTGCAGCTGGAATTGCAACCCAAATTGGTAGCGCCAAGAGGCCGCCAAGGAAGAATGCGGTGATAGCACCGAAGGTAACCATCTCTGCGTGCGCGAAGTTAGACAAACCTGTTGTTCCAAACACCAGTGAAAGGCCAACCGCTGCCAACCCAAGCATCAAACCAAAGTTCAAGCCATAAACAATTCGAGCAATTACTTGATCAAATAGGCTGACGACAATTCGTTCACCTTCACCAATAAAGAAGTTTTTGGTAACGCTTCCCGAGGGTCCAATTTCAACCGACTGTTCAGCTCCGCCCTCTTCAATAACTGCAATGCCAGCGGGAAGGGTCTCTTGATCAAGAGATACTGTGTATCCAGCCTTTTCGGGAACCCCGATGTACCACTTGCCATCTGCGTCAGTGACAGTTTCGGCGGTGTAGCCGCCGCCGGAAACAACGATTCGAACGCCCTCAAGTGCGATTCCTTCATTTTTGACGTTTCCAACAATCTTGAACGGCAGGTCTGTGCCAACTTCGTCGGCATGAGCGCTAGTTGCAAACAGGCCACCGAAGGTTATGGCAGTAACGACGGCCAGCATTAGTAGCTGAATCCAGCTTCTAGAACCTCGTTGGGTTGTGGAGAGGATCAAGGTGCCTCCATGTCATTCCTGGGCATCGATGCCTCATCTTGGATTTACCCCAGTTTTCAGGGTTTACCAAAGAATAGCACTGTCTTTAGGCCTGAAAAAAAACTAGACTTGGGTAAAGAAGCTTCTAACCCCAATAGTTAGGTACAAAATGGCCCAGCCAGACCCCTTTGGCCTAGTTGGTCTGACCTACGACGACGTCCTTCTTCTCCCTGGCGAATCCGATGTGGTTCCATCTCAGGTGAACACCAAAACCAAAGTCACCAAAAGAGTAGAAATCAACATCCCTCTGCTTTCTTCTGCCATGGACACCGTTACCGAGGCAAGGCTGGCAATTGCCATGGCCAGGCAGGGCGGAATTGGGGTTTTGCACCGCAACCTTTCTTTGGAAGACCAGGCCAGCCAGGTAGACCTAGTAAAGAGGTCTGAGGCTGGAATGATCACCCACCCGGTAACCATCGGCCCACTAGCCACCATTCAAGAAGTCGATGACCTTTGTGGCAAGTTCCGAGTTTCGGGATTGCCAGTTATCGACGAGGACGGCCTACTGCTTGGCATCGTCACTAACCGTGACATGAGATTTGTGCTCGACGTGCAAAGAACCACAACCCTGGTCAAGGACGTCATGACCGCGATGCCCCTTGTTACTGCTCCGGTTGGGATTGTTCCAGATAAGGCAATTGCGATTTTTGCTCAGCACCGCATTGAGAAGCTGCCACTTGTTGACGAGCAGGGAAAACTTCGCGGACTAATAACAGTCAAAGACTTTGACAAGAGTGAAAAGTATCCCCTGGCTTCAAAAGACTCCAGCGGCAGATTACTTGTTGCAGCTGCGGTTGGTGTTGGAACAGATGCTTGGGAAAGATCAATGGCTCTAGTTGATGCCGGTGTTGACATTTTGGTTGTTGACACCGCTCACGGTCACAACAAAGCCGTTTTAGAAATGGTAAAGAAACTTAAGTCCGAACCATTTGCAAAAAATGTTGACATCATCGGCGGCAACGTGGCAACCCGTGAGGGTGCCCAGGCACTTGTTGACGCTGGAGTTGACGGAGTCAAGGTCGGAGTTGGACCAGGCTCGATTTGCACCACACGAGTGGTTGCTGGTGTTGGTGTTCCGCAAATTACCGCCGTCTACCAAGCAAGTCTTGCCTGCAAGCCAGCTGGCGTTCCAGTTATCGCAGATGGCGGATTGCAGTTCTCGGGAGATATTCCAAAAGCTCTAGTTGCAGGCGCAAATGCCGTAATGATTGGTTCTTTGCTTGCTGGTACCGACGAGGCTCCGGGGGAGATCACCTTCGTTGGCGGCAAGCAATACAAGACGTATAGAGGTATGGGTTCTCTTGGAGCCATGCAGTCCAGAGGCGAAGCCCAGAGCTACTCGAAAGACCGCTACTTCCAAGACGACGTGCTTCGCGAGGACAAGCTTGTCCCAGAGGGCATCGAGGGACAGGTCCCTTACCGCGGTTCGGTGGCTTCGGTGACGCATCAGCTCATCGGAGGACTTAGGGCCTCAATGGGATATGTTGGCGGAGGCACAATCCCTGAGCTTCAGCAAAAAGGAAAGTTCGTCCGCATCACCGCAGCCGGGCTCAAAGAGTCACACCCGCACGATGTTCAGATGACTATTGAAGCCCCCAACTACGGAACTCGCTAGGAGAAATCTTCATGACCGAAATAGAAATCGGGAGAAACAAGCGCGCCAAGAGCGCCTATGCCTTCGATGACATCGCGATTGTCCCAACTAGGCGAACCCGTGACCCCCAGGATGTTTCAACCGCTTGGGCAATTGACGCCTACCAGTTTTCAATGCCGATTCTGGCAGCTCCAATGGACTCAGTTGTTTCACCTGAGACCGCAATTGAAATTGGAAAACTTGGCGGCCTAGGAGTTTTGGATCTCGAAGGTCTTTGGACCAGGTATGACAAGCCAGAAAAACTCCTTGAGGAAATCTCAAAGCTAAAAGATTCTGAAGCAACCGCAAGAATGCAGCAGATCTATGCCGAGCCAATCAAGCCAGAACTAATTCGCGATCGAATCGCGCAGATCCGAGCTGGCGGTGTGACGGTGTCGGCAGCACTTTCACCGCAGCGCACCGCTCAGTTTAGCGATGTGGTTTTGAAAGCCGGAGTTGACCTGTTTGTGATTCGCGGCAACACCGTTTCGGCAGAGCACGTTGCCAAAGATTCTGAGCCACTGAATCTAAAGAAGTTCATCTACGAACTTGACGTTCCAGTAATCGTTGGAGGGGTAGCAAACTACACCGCAGCCTTGCACCTAATGCGCACCGGAGCAGCCGGCGTCCTGGTTGGTTTCGGTGGCGGAGCCGCCTCCACAACCCGCGCCGTACTTGGCATCCATGCCCCAATGGCTACTGCGGTAGCTGATGTGGCTGGAGCCAGACGTGACTACATGGACGAGTCTGGTGGCCGCTATGTTCACGTTATTGCCGATGGCGGACTGGGTACCTCGGGAGATATCGTCAAGGCAATTGCCTGCGGAGCAGATGCGGTGATGATTGGATCAATTCTTGCCCGTTCGACTGATGCTCCAGGTCGTGGTTGGCACTGGGGCCAAGAGGCTTTCCACGCGGAACTTCCTCGAGGCCACCGCGTGCGCGTTGAGCAAACTGGATCACTAAAGCAGATTCTTACCGGGCCTTCTTCTTCAGCCGATGGCGCATCCAACATTGTTGGGGCTCTTGCTAGATCTATGGCAACTACTGGTTATTCAGATCTAAAAGAGTTCCAGCGCGTTGAAGTTGTAATTGCTCCTTACGTAAAGAGCTAATGACTAACCCAACCTGGTCTCAGGTCGCTAGAAGACCCAAATGGATTTTTGGATTATTCCTAGCGCTTGCGATTGCGGCAGTATTCGCTCTTCTGGGTCAGTGGCAATTAGAGCGAACTTTCACCGAGGTTGAACCAGAGGATAAATCTCAATTACCACTTGTTCTGATTGATTCAGAAAAACCCGGAGCGCCGCTTACGGCAATCGCTGCCAACAAAAGGGTCAAAGCGGAGCTAATGCTTGATACTCAGAATGTTTTCATTGTTGCCAATCGTTTACAGCGCACTAACGATGAAGTGGTCCCGGGATATTGGGTCATTGCAAATGCGGGTGTGCTGCTAGAAGACGGTGACTCAACCGCAAGCTTGAGTGTTGGGATTGGTTTTGCCGAGAGTCTCTCGTTAGCAGAAACCGCAAGAGCAGAATTGATGGAATCAATTCAAGCTCAGGCTTTTTTGGAGCAGACCGGAAGATATCTTCAGACTGAGGGGCCAGTTGCTCTGACAGATCCGGCAAAGCCTTACTTATTGGAAAGCTTCTCACTGGCTCAACTGGTGAACCTATATAGAGGTGCTGGAGCTCAGAGCCTTGCTGGCTTTATGGTTCTGGACTCAGATCCAGGCTTTGGACTAGAGACAATTGTGATTGCCCCGCCCGAAGCGGGAACCCAGGTGAACTGGCTGACACTGTTTTATGCCCTCGAATGGGCTTTGTTTGCTGGATTTGCGGTGTTTTTGTGGTGGCGACTGGTCGAAGATGCCCGAATGCGTGAGCTGCAAGGCTAGTTTTTCTAGCTTTCGAGCCCTTTTTTGCCTGTTTCTGGTATTTTGGGCCAAATTATCTGCTAGTTTTTTCCTCAATCAGTCAGAAAACTACACAATCAGGCAGATTCGGACAGGAAACAAATGCTCGCTGAGGAGCGCAGGCTTCGACTTATTGAATGGTCGAACAAGGACGGACGCATTGACGCGCTCGATGCCTCAAGCAAGCTCCACGTTGCAGTAGAGACAGTCCGCAGAGATCTAGACATTCTTCAAAGGCGCGGATTACTGCGTCGAGTTCACGGTGGAGCAATATCTGCTGGCCGCCTTTCACATGAATTTACTTTTCCAGAGCGTAAAAACCGCAACCCGGAACAAAAAGCTCGCATCGCCTCAATTGCGGCACAGTACCTTCCAGAAGAAGGTTGCATTTTTGTTGACGGTGGAACCACCACGGAATTTCTAGCTGATTCACTTCGCAACAAGCCACAACTGATGGTTGTGACCAACAGTCTCACTCTTGCTTCCATTCTTGGAGAGTCATCCACTCAGGTTTATCTGCTGGGTGGTCGCATCAGACCAACAACTCTTAGCTCGATTGGATCAAAGACGGTTCAAGATCTTCAAAGCTATCGAGCACAGATTGCATTCCTTGGCACCAATGGAATTGACATCAACCACGGCTTTTCAACTGTTGACCCTGATGAAGCCGCAGTAAAGAAAGCGATGATTGAGCACGCCAACGAGACGATCGTTCTCGCTGACAACTCAAAGTTTGGCTCCAGCTACTCTGCTCTCTTTGCAAACTTTAAAAACATTGACCGAGTAGTTACCGACGTGGACGCAGATCGTCTTCACGTTGAGAAACTCACCTCCCAAGGAATTGAGGTGGATCTAGCATGACTAGAACCATCGACAAAAAAGCTTCGAACGCTCGAGCGTTTGAAGGGGCTAACCCAAACGGCAAAAGAAACTTTTTTGCCGCGAGGTTTGGTCAGAGTGCAATACAACCCATGAACTACAGAGAGGTAGTCGACTAAATGAGTAGTTATATTCCAAGCGGAACAGGCAACCAAACCGGGTGGCGCGCCGCAGTACAGAAGCTGGGTGGAAACCTTGCAGGAATGGTGATTCCAAACATTGGAGCCTTCATTGCCTGGGGTTTGCTAACAGCCCTATTTATCCCAACCGGATGGTTGCCTAACGAGCAGCTTTCATCAATGGTTGGTCCAATGATTATTAACCTGCTTCCAATCCTGATTGCCTACACCGGTGGTCGGATGGTTCACGGTCAGCGCGGTGCCGTAATTGGTTCCGTGGCAACCGTAGGTGTAATCGTTGGTAGCACCATTCCTATGTTCCTTGGCGCCATGATTATGGGTCCACTGGCAGCATGGGTTCTAAAGAAAGTTGATGCCGTACTTGATCCAGTAACCCCTGCTGGCTTTGAGATGCTAATTGGTAACTTCAGCCTGGGAATCACTGGTCTGTTGGCAGCAATTGGTGGATACCTTGGTATCGGCCCAGCCGTAACTGCTTTGTCTGACACGCTAGGTGCCGGAGTTCAGTGGTTGATCGACACCTCGATCCTTCCACTAGCTGCGATCCTTGTTGAACCAGCCAAGGTGTTATTCCTAAACAACGCAATCAACCATGGAGTTCTTGGCCCACTTGGTGTTGTTCAAGCTGAAGAGACTGGCAAGTCCATCCTGTTCATGCTTGAGACCAACCCAGGACCTGGACTTGGAATCCTAGTTGCGTTTTGGCTAGCAGGACCAAAGGTTCTTCGCGGTTCAGTACCGGGATCTATCGTGATCCACTTCCTTGGTGGAATTCACGAGATTTACTTCCCTTACGTACTGCTAAAGCCAAAGATGATCTTGGCTGCAATTGCTGGTGGAGCCACCGGTATTGCAACATTCATGGTTACCGGAGTTGGACTTGTTGCAACACCGTCACCTGGATCAATCTTTGCTTACATCGCTGTGACCCCTCCAGGAGACCACTTCGGTGTTCTACTTGGAATCCTTCTTTCAGCAACCGCGTCATTCCTAGTAGGTTGGGTGCTTCTAAAGACCGGCAACCAGGATGACTATGCTGACCTAGAGGGAGCACGTAAAGCATCCAAGAAGATGAAGAACGGCTAATAAGCCATGACTTCAATTTCCGG
>WLDW01000142.1 GCA_009704605.1 Actinomycetota bacterium | reverse complement strand
GGGCCAGCCAGTTCTTCCAAAAGCTCAGAGCCTGGACGAACATCGGTGATCTTTGCATCGCGCTCTGCGCGGTGCAGAAGGTCTTCAACGTTGCGACGCTTTGAACGTGGGATCAAGGTGATGACAACACCTTCCTTACCGGCACGGCCGGTACGGCCGGAACGGTGTAGATAGGTCTTGTATTCCTCTGGTGGGTCAACCTGGATAACCAGTGCAACATCATCAACGTGGATACCTCTAGCTGCAACGTCGGTTGCAACAAGAACCCTTACGGCACCTTTAACAAATCGCTCTAGGTTACGAGTTCTCTGGTTCTGGTTTAGGTCTCCGTGCAGTCTCGCTGCTGGAACACCGTTGTTGGTAAGTGACTCGCTTAGACGCTCTGCTGTCATCTTGGTACGGGTGAAGATAAGTGACTTACCTTCTCCTTGAACCAAACGAAGTAGTACCTGGCTGCGATCATCTGGGTCAACAACTAGCACGCGGTGCTCGATTGTTGAGTTCTCCTGAGTTTCGTTAGGAACTTCGTATACATAAGGGTTTGGCATGAACTCGCGAACAAGTGCATCAACTTCACGATCCAGTGTTGCCGAGAACAGTAGCTTCTGGCTTTCTCCGGTTGCACGAAGAACACGCTTTACGCCTTCGATGAATCCAAGATCACACATGTGATCGGCTTCATCGACAACCATTGTCTCAACTTCGCTTAGGTCAATAATGCGCTGCGCCATGAGGTCCTCAAGACGTCCTGGGGTTGCAACAACGATGTCAACACCGCGGCTTAGAGAGATCTCTTGACGGCGCTGTGGAACACCACCGTAAACACAAGCTGTGTAGAAACCAACCGAGCGAGCAAGTGCTGAAACAGTTCTGTCGATCTGGTCAGCAAGTTCACGCGTAGGAGCCAAGATCAAAGCACGAGGCTTGTTTGGTTTTCTTGGCTGAGATCCTGCTGCAACTAGTTTCGAAATAATCGGAACGGCGAAAGCAATTGTCTTTCCAGAACCAGTTTTTCCGCGACCCAAGACATCTCTGCCTTCCAAGCCTGCTGGAATGGTCGACTGCTGTATCGGGAATGGAGTTTCTGCTCCAAGGCCACGAAGTGCGGTAACAAGCTTTGGGTGCAGACCCATCTCTTCGAAACTTCCCTGAATGAGAATTTCTGAAGCGTCAGCAACAACTAGCTTTTCTAGAACCTTGTCCTCAAAGAATGCTTTGCGGTTTGGGTTCTTGTCGCGAGCGCCAACAAAGCTGGAGTCACGAGACTTGTCTCTTGAAACTCTGTCTTCGCGGTATGGGTTGCGATCGCGGTCATACTCTCTCGAGTTTGAACGTGGTTCGTAAGTTCTTCCAGATTCTCTTGACGAGTCTCTCGATGAGCCGCGGAAAGAATCGCTTGAGAAATCCCTTGTTGGACGATCTGAGCGGAAGCCGCGATCATTGCGAGCTGGACGCTCAGAAGAATCTGAACGGTATCCAGATCCTGATCTTGAACCAAAGCTACGATCAGATGATCCTGCAGGCTTGCGAGGTCCTCTTGCTTCATAGCTTCTGGATTCGGCTGGTCTTGAGTCTCTGGAGTCAGAGGACTTTCTGTCTGAGTAAGAAGGCTTTTCTGACCAGTTCTTTTTGGCTGGACGATCGGACTGTCCCTGGCCGAAACGTGGCTTATCTGACCACTCACGTCTTGGGGCATCGCTTGATCTTGGAGCACGATCATCGAAAGATCTTGGTGCGCGGGTTGCGCGGTCCTCTGCTGTGTGACGAGGCTTACGGGCCGAGTCTGTCTTTGGACCTCTTGGTTCCCAGTTGGAACCGCGGTCTGGTTTGCGGCCGCTCATCTCGCGAGCGTCAGTTGCACCCTTGCGGTGTGACTTCTTTGGTGCAGCCGATGATCCTTGGAACCCTGCGGATCCAGATCGTCGTGGTGCGCCTTTAGCTGCTCCGGTTTTTGGACGCGGAGCTGATTTGCCGAAATTAGGCATAGTTTTAATTGCTTCCTCTTTATGTGGCACGCGCAGGCAAGTAAAGGCAAAACAAATGCTCTTTTATTGCTGCGTGTGTCTTTGCGGTCTAGTCGAACTGCGCTAGACCCTAAGCATTTCCGGCTAAAGACCGAAAGCTGTAAGAGGTAAAGACTGATGCACCCATAGTGCACTGCAAACGACTACTGCTGGGAAGTTCCCAACAACATAAGCCTAGTTGGAAGGTTGCAATAAAGCTAGGAAAAATATCCTAGGAAATAATGCCTCGAACCTTCAGTTCTGCGCTTAGGTCCGCGTCAGAAGGCTCAACTAGGTGCTTGCCATCAGCGAAAACAATAACTGGGATGTTAGTTCTTCCAGAAATTGCCTTGGCTTCTTCGGTAAATTCAGGACTTGTTTCAACGTCTTTCTTGTCAAAATCAACGCCAAGGGTGTTCAATAGTGCCTCTGATCTGCGGCAATCGCCACACCATTGTGCTCCGTAAAAGGTTACTTCTGCCATTTGCTATCTCCTTATGATCTTGTGCTCTGGTATTACTAACTGCTTTCCATCAAAGCTGATTCCCGCCAAATCCTCAACCACAATGTCAGCATCGGTCTCTAAAGCCCTTTTGGAGACCCCAACAACAAAGGCTGCCCCTGCTGCTAGGGCTGCTTTGACCCCTGCATCGGCATCTTCAAAGACAATGCAATCCCCGGCGTCAAAGCCCAGCTTCTTAGCTCCCAGTAGATAAGGATCTGGTGCAGGCTTACCGTTTGCAACATCGTCGCCACTAACAAACTGATCGGGAAGAGGCAGCCCAGCTGCCTTGATTCTGGCCCTACCAAGATTTGAATTAGCAGAGGTGCAGATGGTCCAGATTCCCGCTGGCAGTGAATGCAAAAGCTCTACTGCTCCAGGAAGAGCATGGGTTTTATCAGCCGAGGATTGCTCGAGCTCATTAATTCGATTGTTCGCGGCCTCGAACCTAGCTTCGCCAACTAATTCCAGGATGAGATCTTGGGCTCTAGTTCC
>WLDW01000141.1 GCA_009704605.1 Actinomycetota bacterium | reverse complement strand
CTGTACTTCTGGAGGTGGCACAGCAGGAACTGTAATTGCTTCTCAATCAATTCCAGCTGGTCTTGCTGCACAGAAGCAAACCGTGACCTTAACTTTGAACTGTATTGCGGGCGCAGCGACTTTCACAATCTCCTTTGACGCAAATGGTGCAAATAGCGGATCGGCTCCAAGTAGCATAACTGGAACCGGCGCTAAGACTCTTCCAAACCAAGGCACTCTCGCAAAAACTGGGTCTACTTTTGGTGGTTGGACAATTGGTGGCACCGTTTACGGGTCAGGTGCTAGCTATACTCTTTCATCGAACGTTACGGCTACTGCCATCTGGACGGCAGCAACCCCAACCCCAACCCCAACCCCAACTCCATAAAACCTAGAGCTTTATCATCGGCGATAGCTTTTTGGCTTTGTCCGCGGCTCCTTTGAGTCCAATTGATTCAAGCCAGTTTCCAAGCATCTGGTAACCACCCTCGGTAAGCACACTCTCCGGATGGAACTGAACTCCGTAAATAGGTTTTGAAACGTGCTGCAGACCCATAATTACGCCGCCTTTGGTGCGGCTGGTTACCACTAGATCTTTAGGGACCGTGTTGTCGACAACAGCCAAGGAGTGATATCTGGTTGCCTTAAATGATTTAGGGACGTCTTTGAATACCAGGCTGTTGTCATGTTCAACTTCACTAGTTTTCCCGTGCATGAGTTCTTCGGCACTGGTAACGGTTGCCCCCATAGCCTCTGCGATTGCTTGGTGCCCTAGGCAAACTCCAAAGACCGACTGATTCGTTTCTAGGGCAATTTGAACAACATTTATGCTGAGCCCGGCATCCTTGGGGGTTCCAGGTCCTGGGCTAATAAGTACTCCGTCGTACTTTTTCATTAGCTGTGGAAGCTCTTTCGCGCTAACGGCATCGTTTCTCACAACGTCGGTTGTGGCGCCAAGCTGCTGTAAATAGCCACTGAGCGTGTATACGAAGCTGTCATAGTTATCCAGCACGAGAATCTTGGTCATCTTAATCAAAGCCTACTTGTAGAATTATGACCATGCCTAAATTGACTGCGACCCCTGAAGACGACTCGTCGTTACCGAAAAAACGATCTCTAAAGCTTCCTAAGCGCAAGCCGAAGATCGAAAAGGTAGCCAAGTCAAGAAACTCTGAGGATGCTCTAAACCCGGTTTGGTTCAAGCCTGTGATGTTTGGCTTCATGATTGTTGGATTGTTCTGGATCATCACTTACTACGTGACCAGCGCACAGTTCCCACTAGGAGCTGCAACACCACTGAATCTTTCCAACTGGAACATCTTGATTGGTTTTGGAATCGCCATGGTCGGCTTCATGATGTCGACTCGCTGGAAGTAAACCACTAAGAAAACATCGGTCCTAACCGAAAAATCACTCCAGCTACAATCAGCGCAATAATCACAATTAGCACACCCAGAACTTGAATCTTTTGAGTCAGCGCTGACTTGTATCTGGTTCTGGCATAAACGGCAGTAACTGCCATTCCGGCAAGTAAGCCACCTAGGTGGCCTTGCCAAGAAATACTCGGGAAGAAAAATCCAAACGCTAAGTTGACGGCAATCAGCGCAAGCAGCTGCCCGCTGTTATCTCCGATGGTTCTAAGCATTATGAAGTAAGCTCCCATCAAACCAAAAAACGCTCCTGATGCTCCAACAACTGGGGTAACAGGACTTCCAAGCCACAACACCATCGCTGATCCTCCGACAATTGAAATCAGATAAAGCGCCAAGAATCTAGCTGGGCCAAGCATCGGTTCGATAACTCGACCGAAGATATAAATCGAGTAAATGTTGATCAAAATGTGCCAAGGGCTATCGGGCGAATGGACAAACCCTGCGGTGAGCATTCGCCACGGTTCGATAGTTGTTAGTAGCGGCGCATACAAAAGTGCGTTGGTGACGCCCGAACCAGGAATGACTTGAGCTAGCCAAATCAGCAGATTGATCGAGATCAGCCAAACAGTTACTTTTGGCTGACTCGATTTCAATCTTGCCAAGGCAGAGCTCTAGAGGGTTTCGATTGAGATGGACTCAATAACCACATCATCAAGCGGCTTGTCAGACGCGTTGGTGTCAACAGCTTGAATCTTGTCCACAACCTTGCGGCTAGCTTCGTCAACAACATCTCCGAAGATGGTGTGCTTTCCGTATAGCCAGGTGGTTGGTGCAGTAGTAATGAAAAACTGTGAGCCGTTGGTGCCAGGTCCGGCGTTAGCCATAGCTAGCTTGTAAGGCTCATTGAAAGTTAGTTCTGGGTGAATCTCATCACCGAACTGGTAGCCAGGTCCGCCCATTCCAGTTCCAGTTGGGTCTCCGCCCTGAATCATGAAATCAGGAATGATGCGGTGAAAGATTACGCCGTTGTATAGCGGAGTACCTTTTGCCTGAGGGCCACGACTTGGGTGAACCCAGTCGATGGTTCCAGTTGCGAGACCTACGAAGTTCCCAACTGTTTTTGGCGCATGAAGAGCAAAAAGGTTTACCTTGATTTCGCCGTGATTAGTTTTGATTGAAGCAACATGTGTATGTTTAGTCATCCCTCTATTCTGGCATGAGACGAGATAACTTTTGAGCGAAAACTAAGAACGCAGAAGGGTTTCAGCCGCTTCTAGCTCAGGAGCCAAGAATCTGTCCGGTCCAACACCTGGTACTACTTTTCTGAGCCTGGATAACATCTCTCCAGTTACCTTGGCAGGCTTTAGGGGTGCACGCATTTCTAATGCTCTAGCTGCGGTTACAAGCTCAATAGCTAAAACCCGACGAAGATTGTCGGCTACTTTTCTAAGCTTTCTGCCTGCATGCCAGCCCATAGAAACATGATCTTCCTGCATCGCGGAAGAAGGAATCGAATCAACGCTGGCTGGAACTGAAAGCCTTTTGTTCTCAGATACAAGGGCTGCTTGGGTGTACTGAGCAATCATCAATCCTGAATCAACACCAGCATCCCCTGCCAAGAAAGGGCTTAGGCCACTCGAGCGATACCTATCGAGCAT
>WLDW01000140.1 GCA_009704605.1 Actinomycetota bacterium | reverse complement strand
CAGAAGCAATTGAACGCCTTGGCGATAAAGTCTCAGCCAGACACGTTGCCGAAAAGGTGGGAGCTCCTCTTGCCCCTGGAACTTTGAACCCCGTTGAAAATGCTCAAGAGGTGCTCGACTTCGTTGCCAAGCACGGTTTACCGGTTGCGATTAAGGCAGCTTATGGCGGAGGTGGCCGCGGAATCAAAGTCGCTTATCAAGAATCAGAAGTTGCCGAACTGTTTGAATCGGCTACCAGAGAAGCAGTTGCAGCTTTTGGAAGAGGCGAATGCTTCGTTGAGAAATACCTTGAAAATCCTCGCCACGTTGAAACGCAGTGTCTTGCTGACAGCGCTGGCAATGTGGTGGTCGTTTCCACCAGAGACTGTTCTTTGCAGCGAAGGCACCAAAAGCTTGTTGAGGAAGCACCGGCGCCATTTCTTTCCTCTGAGCAAACCACCAAGCTCTATGAATCATCAAAGGCGATACTGAAAGAAGTCGGTTACATCGGAGCCGGCACCTGTGAGTTTTTGGTGGCCCAAGACGGAACCATTTCTTTTCTGGAGGTAAACACCAGACTGCAGGTTGAGCACCCGGTATCCGAAGAAGTAACCGGGCTCGATCTAGTCAGAGAACAGTTCCGCATTGCCGAGGGTGGATTAATTGATTACCCAGACCCTGAGGTGTCCGGCCACAGTTTCGAATTCAGAATCAACGGTGAAGATCCTGGCCAAAACTTTATGCCGGCTCCTGGATCGGTGCACGTGTTTAGAGCGCCAGGTGGACCAGGGGTTCGAGTCGATAGCGGTGTTGAATCAGGAGATTCAATTTCTGGAAACTTTGACTCCATGATTGCCAAACTTATTGTCACCGGCAAGGACCGCACTCAAGCCCTTGAGCGATCCAGGCGCGCTCTTGCCGAGTTGCAGGTATTGGGTTTGCCTACAGTGATTCCTTTCCATCGCAAGATTGTTAATGACCCAGCTTTTGTAGCAAGTGATGCAAAATTTGGCGTGTATACCCGCTGGATAGAAACAGAGTGGGTGAATGATTTAGAGCCATGGGGTGGCCAGCTGGACGCGATTGATCAAATCTCTAATGCCCGAAAGAATGTAGTTGTTGAAGTTGATGGAAAACGCATTGAGGTAAGCCTTCCTGAAAGAATGCTCCAAGCAGGCAGTGCTAGCGCAAGCGGCGGGCGCGCACCAAAGCGAAAAATCTCTTCACACCACGGCTCCAGTGGTGCTGGTAACAAATCTATAAAAGCTCCTATGCAATCAACCGTTGTGAAGCTTGCGGTAGCAGCCGGTGACAAAGTTGTCGAAGGAGATCAGATTCTGGTGCTAGAAGCCATGAAGATGGAGCAGTCAATATCTTCGCCGCGCGATGGTGTCATAAAAACTGTAAAGGTTTCAGTGGGTGAAACTGTTCCCTCTGGAACTGTCCTGATTGAGTTCGAGGACTAATCGAAGTTTGGTCTGTTTCCGCCAACTATTTAGGGCCTCATTTCAACCGTGGGCTTCACAGCTAGACTGAAAACCATGACTAATCCACTGGAAATACATAGCAATAGCCCGTTCGAAATTGCCAAACAGGCTGCCGATCAAATTCGTGAAGCAACTGGAATCGAAACCCACGATATCGCACTCACTCTCGGTTCTGGCTGGGCAAAGGCCGCTGACCTCATTGGTGAAGAAGTTGCGAGCGTCCCAGCTAAGGACATCATCGGTTTCTCGGCTCCCGTTGTTGAAGGTCACGTTGCCTCGATTCGTTCCATCAAGTTGCCTAGTGGCAAGTACGCCTTGGTTCTTGGAGCAAGAACTCACTTCTACGAAGGTCACGGCGTTCGAAGGGTCGTTCACGGGGTAAGAACTGCAGCTGCTACAGGTGCAAAGACAATGATTTTGACTAACGGCTGTGGCGGAATAAAAGACACCTGGAAGCCTGGCACGCCAGTACTGATTAGCGATCACATTAACCTAACTGCCTCAAGCCCACTCGAAGGTCCAACCTTTATTGACCTAACCGATCTTTACTCCAAGAGATTGCGCGATTTAGCAAGAACAGTGGATGCGAGCTTGGATGAAGGTGTTTACGCGCAATTCACCGGACCGCACTATGAAACACCGGCTGAAGTTCAAATGGTCAAACACATGGGTGGTCACCTGGTTGGTATGTCCACAGCCCTCGAAGCAATTGCAGCTCGTCAAGCTGGAATGGAAATTCTGGGATTCTCTCTAATGACCAATCTTGCAGCTGGAATTCAGAAGACTCCGCTATCTCACGCAGAAGTTCTTGAAGCCGGACGAGAAGCAGAGCCACGAATTAGCGCTCTGCTTGCAGCCATCATCAAAAAGATATGACCCAGCTAGAAACCCTGATTCAACAAGCACGCAACTGGATTGATCAAGATCCCGATGCGGAAACTGTTGCTGAGCTAGAAAAGCTGATATCCGAATCAGATGAAGCAGGACTAGCCGACAGATTTGGCCAGAGAATTGGCTTTGGAACAGCGGGCCTTAGAGGTCTACTGGGCGCTGGCCCAAACCGCATGAACAGAGTTTTGGTGGCTCAGGCCGCAGCTGGTATTTCGAAGTACCTCAAGGAAAACTTCGATGACCCAAGCGTAGTAATCGGTTATGACGCAAGAAAAAACTCAGACGTTTTTGCCAAAGATTCGGCTCAGATATTTGCAGGTTTTGGAATCAGGGCATTCTTGTTTCCAGAACTTGCCGCAACCCCACTGGTTGCCTACGCGGTAAGAAATCTCGGGGCATCGGCTGGAGTTATGGTCACCGCCTCACACAACCCTCCGGGTGATAACGGATACAAGGTCTATGACTTCAGCGGATCACAGATTATCTCCCCGATGGATGCAGAAATAGCAAAACACATTGACGAATTTGCTAGGTCGGGTTCGGTTGCAGCACTTACGCGTTCTGAATCATTTGTGGAGGTGCCAACAAGTGTTAGAGCCGGTTACTTGCAGTCAGTCAGCGGGCTGCTCAACAAGCATTCGGAGAGAAAAAATATCAAGATTGTTTACT
>WLDW01000014.1 GCA_009704605.1 Actinomycetota bacterium | reverse complement strand
GGAGCTCTTCCCAGGCCTGGGGGTGAGCGGCCGCCGTACCGTCCAGCTGGATGCCGGCGCGCAGCAGGAACTGCGGCAAGGTGGGCTCCCAGTGGGGGACGGCACCCAGCACCACCACCTTCGACGTGGGCACGGTCCGCTGCAACTCTGCCAACAGGTCCCCAAACCTCGTCAGGTCGCTAGGTTCGCGGTACTGCCGCCAAGCGGCATGCAGCAACACGACACGCGGGCGGTGCTGCTGAACCCAACCGAGAATATGGGTATTGATTTCCTCGCAGTAAGCCTTCGCGGACTGTACGCCGGGAATGGGTGGGCAGCTGGCCGCGGTCAGCTGCGCCACCGCTGCAGACTGCAGCCGGAGCCCGTAAGCCAAGGCGGCGGCGTTGGAGTCTCCCCACACCAGCACGGCTTCCGTGGCAGGCCCGGCGGGTAAACATTCGGGGGCAAAGTCCGCCGGTCGCTGCTGCTGCATGAGCTGGCAACGGAAGCTGCGCTGAACCTTGCGGTAATCGTAGTCTGCGTACGCTGCCACCGCTTGCTGGTCCGCCGACAACCGGCCCGGGAACCCGCCCCCGGCCACGAGCGCCCCACCGCAGCCGATGAACTATTCAGCGAGATTGACGAAGTTAGCATCAAGGATGGCTCGAACCTGACTGTGCGCAATGACAAGGGTGAAGAAATCTTCGCCCCATCTTTTTCGATCTGGACAGTTATCGAAGAGTGCTTAAACCCGCCTCTGATTTACGAAAAAGACAAAGGTTGGTACACAACCGAGCCATTTAGCGAACCTGAGATTTTTGAGTTCCCTGAGGGTATCGGAGCAGTTGAGTGCGTCAACGTAGAGCACGAAGAGATCCCGATGCTTCCAAGAACCATGGATGTCAAGAAAGTGACTTTCAAGTACGGACTCGGAGCTGAATTCATTGGGGTGCTAAAGACCCTGCACAACCTAGGCCTGGATGCCACTAAGCCAGTTCGGGTGCGTTCGGCATCTGGTCCAGTAGACGTAGCACCAAGAGATGTCGTGGTTTCTGTTTTGCCAGATCCTGCAACCCTTGGTCGTCAAATGACAGGCAAGGCTTGTGCCGGAGTTCTTATCACTGGAAAAGACAAGAATGGTAAAGATCGCGCGACATACATTTACCACGTAGCCGACAACGCCGAAACTATGGCCGAGTACCAGTCTCAGTGTGTTGTTTTGCAAACCGCTTTCAACCCACTAATTGCCCTTGAGCTAATTGCCGAGGGTACTTGGTCTGGAGTTGGAGTCATGGCACCTGAGCAATTCCCACCAACACCATTTTTGGAACTGATGTCCTCATCAACCGGATATCACCAGAAGTGGTTTGCGCAGGAAAGACTGCCAGCAAATCCGCTAGCTCTCCCATAATCCATTAGATGAACTACCGCATAGTTAAGGCTGAACCTAGCCAAGCAGAAGTGCTTGCAGAGCTAATCAACCAGCATGAGCTCAAAATTGATCCAACCTCCACGTCGATAGGTGTTGAAGAGTCCACAGAAATCATTGAAGGTTTTTTTGATCCTGCGATATCTGCCTTCATGTATTCTGACGGTGTCGAAGAGCCGAGCGCCTTCTATTCAGTTAATCCCGATGCAAACAGGAAAAGGCTTTTCACGGATGTTTACGCGAGGCCAGGCTCGAATCTCATCAAAGATGCTCTAGTTGAGTCCCTAAAAGCAGCGGCCGTAGAGTTTCCGGAATACGAACATTGGTTTGGCGTGAACACCAAAGATATCGCGATGCGAGAATCCCTCGAGTCTCTAGGCATGCAAGTTATTCGTACCTACTGGCACATGAAAAGAGATTTAGCGGCTACAGATAGCGTGCCCAATTCCAGGCCGGAAGTTTCCATTCGACTGGTCTCTGGAGATCAAGATGTGCAAACCTGGTGGAAGTTGCATCAAGACTCATTTAGTAACCACTTTGGATTTGCCCCAAGACCGATGGAGCTTTGGATCGAACAAACCAAAGCCGCTAGCACAATGGACCCAGAGGCTTGCTTCATTCTTGAGTTCGAAGGAGAACCCGCGGGCTTTATTCAGTTGGCGAACGCAAATTATCACCTGAACGGTGGCTACGTTGACGTTCTAGGTGTTGCACACAAGTACCAAGGCAAGGGATTAGGTCAGATTCTCTTACAGCACGGCATTAATCACAGTATTGAGCAGGGTCGCGAATTCATTGAACTTAATGTCGATAGCGGAAACGAGTCTGGTGCCCTTAGGCTTTACGAGAAGTTGGGCTTTAAGCCAAATAGCTCTTGGGAGCAGTACGAGAATAAGAATTGGGTGGAGTTTGCCAGAGGACTTTGATGTTGCGGTAATCGGATCCGGTTTCGGCGGATCTGTTGCAGCACTGCGCCTCAGCGAAAAAGGCTACAAAGTTCTCGTCATTGAATCTGGCGCCAGATTTGAAGACAACGATTTTGCCAAGAGCTCCTTTGATCTAAAGAAGTTTCTTTTCTTTCCAAAACTTGGACTAAAGGGTATTCAGCGAATAGACCTATTGAAAAACGTGCTTGTAATGAGCGGTGCCGGTGTTGGTGGCGGTTCCTTGGTTTATGCGAACACTTTGTATCGACCACCAGCCAGATTCTTCTCAACTGGCAGCTGGTCCGGCATGGCTGATTGGCAGAAGCTTCTTGAGCCTTACTACGACCAGGCCGAGCGAATGCTCGGAGTAGAGGTAAACAAGTATTTTTCGCCGGCGGATGAAGCGCTAAAAAAAGTCAGCGACCGTTTAGGTTTCGGTTCTACTTTTCAGATGACACCGGTTGGCGTTCACTTTGGCGAAGAAGGAAAGACAGTAGAAGACCCATACTTTGGCGGTAGGGGACCATCGCGAACCGGTTGCATTAATTGCGGTGAGTGCATGACCGGTTGTAGGCACGGTGCCAAGAACACACTTGTCAAAAACTATCTTTACCTGGCAGAAACTCTTGGCACCAAGATTATGCCGCTAACAAAGGTTGTAAACATCGAGCAGGTGCGAAACGGTTATAACCTCACGTTAATTCAAAGCGATAAGTTGTTTGCCACCAAGCAGACCATCACGGTTCCAGAAGTCGTTGTTGCAGCTGGTGCGCTTGGTTCAGCCAAGCTACTGCACAAGGTAAGAGCCAAGGGGAATCTAACTGGAATTAGCCCAAGACTTGGTGAACTATCTAGAACTAACAGCGAGTCATTGCTTGGAGTGGTTGCAAAGAATAGAGATGTTGATTTCACCAAAGGATCCGCAATTACGTCTTCTGTATTCCCCGATGCCGATACTCACATTGAGCCAGTTAGATACGGGCGTGGCTCAGGTTTTATGGGGCTTTTGCAGTCTGTTATTGCCAGCGGTCCTAAAGGTCAAACTCCAAACATCTTTAGGTTGATTGGGGTAACCCTTAAGAATCTTCCTAAGCTGCCAAACTTTTACAACCTTCGCACTTGGCCTGAGCGAACCCTTATCTTGCTAGTTATGCAATCTCGCGATAATTCTCTAACTACTTACTGGAAGAGAAGACTCACCTCCAAGCAGGGCCACGGTGAACCAAACCCTGCCTGGGTTCCCATGGGCCATACGGTTGCCAAAGAGATCGCAAAAGATGTCAATGGCACACCAGGGGCTGTTATTGGAGAACCATTCGGTATTCCACTCACTGCACATTTTCTAGGTGGTGCTGTGATTGCAGAAGATGCAAGCGCTGGTGTGGTGGATGGCTACCTTCGAGTATTTGGTCAGCCCGGTCTGCACATCGTTGATGGTTCGGCTTTGTCTGCGAACCCAGGTGTGAACCCATCACTTTCAATTACCGCTTTGGCGGAATGGGCGATGGCGCACTGGCCAAACAAGTCTGAGCAAGACACCAGGCCAAAACTTGGCGAAGCTTTTAGAGTTGTTGACTCAGTGAAACCTAATAACCCAGCGGTGCCAGCATCAGCTAGCGGAGCTCTCAGGCTTCCTCTACGAGTTCTCTAGTTGCTCTCGGTGCTTGGATTCAATTCCTTGGCCGATGTAAGTGCTGATGATGATTACCGCGGCACCAATAATTCCTAAAATCGCAAGAGTCTCGCCACCAAATAGCACCGCAATCACAACTGCCCAAATAGGCTCTGTTGCTAGAAGCAAAGAAGATCTAGAAGCTGAAGTTCTTCTGATTGCCCAGAGCTGAGCAACGAAAGCGAACACCGAGCAAAATAGAGCCAGGAACAAAGTCCCTACCCACTGCGCAGGACCAAAGGTTGCAATGGCATCAAAGGCACCTGGAATATCAAAGATGAAGAACACAACCGTTGCCGTGAGGCACTGCATCAAAATCATGTTGAAGCTACTCGCCTCACGGTCCTTAGTTAGTACCCCCTGGGCTGTGACGTGAACCGCTCGGACAATAGCTGCAATAAAGAGCAGCACATCGCCCCAGTTTGGCTCTTGGATTCCGTTTCCTGTTACCAATAGCCCAACTCCAACAATGGCTCCAACGGCTGCCAAAAAGAACGATCTTGGTAGCCAACGCTTTTTCCAAGCGGATTCCATGATCGGGGTAAAAATAATAGTCAAGCTGATCAAAAGCCCGGCGTTGGTAGCTGAAGTTATCTTCAGACCAAAGGTCTCAACGGTCATTATCGCAGACTGGGTAAGGCCAAATAGGGTTCCAAGCATCAGGTCTGTTTTCGAGAACTTATTCCGTCTAATTAGCCAGATCGCAATCATGGCCAAGGTAGCAATTCCAAAGCGAACCGAAAGCATTGCTGGAACTGTTGCAAATGGTGTTATGGCTTTTGCAGATAGATAGCTTGCGCCCCAGACAATCGCAACCGCTAGAAGAACCAGGTCGACCTTGGAAGCCCTTATTGCACTAAGCAATTGTCTTTTTCCTAAACAGAGTCAGCACACTTCCTTGCGATATGGCAGCGCCCAAGATAACTATCACTCCACCGACCGGCTCGTACCAGTGCAGCTTTTCACCTAAGAGTATTACTCCAAGAATCACCGCGATAACCGGTGTTATGTATGTGACGGACGAAGCTATCGCACTTCCCACCACATCCAGAATCTTGTAATAAAGAAGGTATGCAACACCGCTACCAAGAGCCCCAAGCGTCACAATCGCACCTACTGACTGAATATCGGGAACAGCTGTAATCAGCGGTCCTGATAGCAGGTAAACAGGTAGCAAGGTCAGGGCCGCTGTTCCTATCTGACCAAAAACCGAAACTTCGGTAGCCAACTTTAGGGGAGTCACATACTTTCGAACATAGGGGGTTCCGATTCCATAGAGAAAAACCGCAGTAAGCATCGCAACAATAGCTAGCGGATTATTCTCGCCAAAGCCTTGCCAGGCCCCCAAAACTACCAGCACCCCCAATAAACCGATGACGATTCCAGCAACTACATTAGGTTTCAACTTTTCGGTTCTAAATGCAACCAGCAGGACAATCACGGTAGTGATAGGGGTCACAGCGTTGATGATTGCAGCTAATGCACTAGTCACCTGGGTTTGGGCATAGGCAAACAGCACAAACGGGATCGAACTCATCAAGATTCCGGCAATAGTCAGATGTTTCCAGGCCTCAAACGAAGTTGGCAGTTTGGATCTAAATATCAACATGGCAACCACCATTGCCAGAGCACCGAAAAACGTTCTTCCAAACGCGACTCCAATTGGAGTCAAAAATGTAAGTGCCAGCTCAATAAACAAAAAGGAAGCGCCCCAAATTAGGCCAGCGATAGAAAACCAAATCAACCAGGCGCTTGTCTTGTTTTGCTTCACTAGTGCCCTTTGTCCGATGCTGTCGTGGCTCGGCTAAGCGATACGGGTTCTACGGACCAAAAGTTTTTCAACCAGCATCAGGATAACCACCACAGAAAACCCAATCGCGAAGGCCAGTAGCTCAGGCCAAAAAACAATTGGAGCGGCTAGATTGACGCCGGTTTCGTCCTGCCATGGCCAAAGTGCGGCTACAGATCCCGTCATTAGGCCAGTCATTGCGGCGAGCGTCTTTTTTCTGTGATTCTCAAAAAGCCATTCAAGAACACCTACGAAGGAACCAAAACCGACAATGGCTCCGAGAATGAACACTCCTAGAAAACCCCAATCCAGGGAATTGACTGCGGCAAGTGTTGGCGCGAACATACCCAAAGCAATTAGGAGGTTGGAACCTGAAACTCCTGGCAGAGAAAGTGCGCACACAGCAAGCGCAGCAGAAATAAAGATAAACCAGAAACTTGATTCATTTTCTTGCCCCCTTGGTATAGAGGAAAGTCCAACTGTTATCACTGCAGCGAGTCCAAAAAATAGGAATTCCTTTACGCCCCATTTACCTCCCGAAAGAGAAATTGGAACCGCAAGCGAGGCAAGAATCAAACCGGCGAATGCTGCAAATGACAGACTCGGATACGACTCCATTAACGGAAGAACAGCTGCCGCTGATGCAAAAATACCAATAATCATTCCCATAAGCAGGGGTACCAACAACGGCCACTCTATTGAAGCAAATCGCTTTCTTGCCTGCTTCCACTTTGGCTTGGAAAATGAAAGCAAGAGAACAAAACCCTTCACCGCCTCAGATGCTGAAAAAACTATACGTTCGTAAATTCCTATAATCAGGGCGACTGTTCCACCAGAAATACCCGGTAGCACTTCTGCAACTCCCATAAGTATTCCTCGAGCCACATCGAGAATGAACTGGATTAGTGACTTTAGAGGGTTTAGTTTTGGTTTTGAATTGAGCATCATCTAATCTTTCCACCAATCAGACAAACTAGCGGGATGTCTTTGTTTTATTAGAACTAGCAAACAAAGCCCCACCAATAATCAGAGCTGCTGAAATTAGCAATTGCCAGCTAAGGGAGTTCCCACTTACCAATACAAGAAGAGTCGTTGACAGTAGCGGTGTCAAAAAGGCCAGCAAACCAATTCTTCTTGGATCGCCAATCTTTAGAGCTGCATCCCAGAGGTAGAAAGCTCCTCCGAGTGGGCCAACTCCAAGAACCAAAAGAAGGAGCCAATCGCCTGTGCTTATCGAAGCAGCTGGCTCGAAGAGGAAGTGGGCTCCAATTGCCAGCACTCCAGAAACCAGAGCGAAGAGACCAATTGCTGGGGTAGGAAATCGCGGAACCTTGGTGGTGGCCAAAGAGTAGGTTGCCCAGATCACCGCTGCCGCGAGAGCGAAGAAGTAACCCACCTCAATTGAAAGAGATTCCAGTCCTGAACCGTTGTAAGTTATGGCGATCACTGCCCCTGCAAATCCGGAGATAGCCGCAAGAACATATCTGAAGCTCAGCGAGAGTGATTTAGTAAAGATTGGGCTCAGCAGAACAATTAGTAGCGGCCAGAGGTAGTTCACAAGGTTTGCTTCAACAGCTGGAGCTGTTTGCAGTGCCATAAAAAGCATGAAGTGATAACCAAATAGACCGTAAACACCAATAAGCAAAGTTTTTAGTGGAATCTTCCACGGGGTTAATCCGAATCTAAGTGAGGGTATAGAAACTAAAGCACCAATTATTAGACCAATACCGGTTAGTAAAAACGGTGGAATGTTAGAAAGCAGCGTTGCAAGCGAAGCTAATGAAGCCCATAAAAAAATTGCCCCAAGAGTGAAAAGATCAGCTTTCATCCCTAAAGTTTATGGGACAAAAGTTAGGGGGAGAAAAAAACTAAGAAAGTCCAAAAAAACAAAAAGTTTTTTCAAAAAACACCCCTTACTTACCAGTGTCTTCAAGGATTGGTGTTTATTTCATTCCTAAGAGAGAATGGAAGGACACGAAGGAGTGATAGAACGTGTCCAAAGTTCTAAACCTAAAACACGATCCTGCCGGAAGGCGCCGAGTACCAGAGAAATACACCCCAATTAGCAAAACTAGGGTGAAGAAATTACTAGCTCAAGAGTGGGCTAGATTTCAATCCACGACAACAAACTCAGCCACGCATAACAAGCGTGCGAGCAAGGTTCTGCCCCTGGGTGTAACCTCAAGTTTCCAGCATTGGAACCCTTACCCAATCTCGATAGTGTCCGCGAAGGGCGCTTACTTCAAAGACGTAGACGGTCGGAAGCTTCTTGACCTATCTATGGGCTTTGGTGCGATGATGGTTGGCCACCTCAACAAAGATGTTGTGAAGGCAGTCAAGAAGGCCATGCGTTCGGTTGGAACGCTATTTGTAACCCCGGGACCACTGGCAACAGAGGCCGCTGAAAGGTTCCAGAAGCGATTCGATATTGACATGTTGCGCTTCACTAACTCCGGTACCGAATCGACGATGTATGCGATTCGCGCTGCCAGAGCTGCAACGGGTAAGAAAGCCATCATCAAAATCGAAGGTGGCTACCACGGTGGATACGATCCACTGCAAGTATCAGTCAAGGCTCCTCTAGAGAAAATTGGGTCTGCTTCTGCCCCGAAACCATATCATCCAGGCGCAATTGAGGCTGGAGAGGTTTACGTTGTTTCATATAACGACACCGTTCGACTAGAAGCCATCATGAAAAACCACGGCAAGACAATAGCCGCTTTTATGATTGAGCCAATCGTTGAAAACCTCTCAATCATATTGCCGGATGAGGGTTACCTCAAAGCTGTCAGGGAGTTGTGCGACAAGTACAAAATCGCTCTGATTTTTGACGAGGTTAAGACCGGTCTTACCGCAGGTGTTGCTGGAGCTGCAATCAGAGTTGGCGTCAAGCCAGATCTAATCACTCTTGCAAAGAGCATCGGTGGTGGATTACCGCTTGCTGCTTTTGGAGGCAAGAAAGAGTTCATGCAGCCCGTAGTTGATGGCCGCATGCCGCACCTGGGAACCTACAACGGAAACCCACTAGTTGTTGCCGCAGCAATTGCAGTTGACAAGATTGCAACGCCAGAAGCGCTAGAAAAGGCAGAAGCAATCAACAACGCAACCCTTGATGCAATCGACAAAATCATTGACGAGTACGCTCTTCCCGCTCACACAGTTGGATTTGGAGTGAAGGGTGCCGTGATTTGGTCACCAACCCCAGTTCGTAACTACCGCGATTTCAAAGCAACCGACTTTGAACTTGCAGAATTGAGCTGGCTATGGGGACTAAACCGAGGCATCATTACCCCTCCGGGTCTAGATGAGCAGTGGCTGGTTTCTTTTGCACATACCCAAAACGACATGAACAAGCTAGTTCGTTCATTCAGGGAGTTTGCAAAAGCAATCAGGGGCTAGAAAAACTAGGTTTGAACCCATGAGGACCAATCACTGGTCCTCATGGGTTTTTACTTTTTATCCCTTCTTTAGCATCTATGATTTGTTATTACATAGCTGTTTTAGCTCAACTAAGAGGAGTCCCCAAGTGAATGCACCAATGAGATTTGGTTTGATTGGCACCGGTCGAATAGGTCAGGTTCACGCCAGCAGTGTTGCCAGAACTGAGGGTGCAGAGCTAACAATGGTGGCCGATGTTTTTGTTGAAGGTGCCAAGAAAACAGCCGAGCAATACGGTGGTGTTGCAACCGCTGAGGCAATGGACTGCTTCGATTCATCCAAGGTGGATGCCATTATCGTTGCGTCTCCAACCCCAACCCACTTGGATCTAATCAGTGCGGCAATCGATGCCAACATTCCGATTCTTTGCGAAAAGCCAATTGATCTAGACATCAAAAGAGTTGACGCCATGCGCGATAAGGCAGCTAAAGCAACCATTCCAATCGTGCTTGGTTTTAACCGCCGTTTCGATCCACACTTCAACTCGGTTCACCAGAGAGTCCAAGCTGGTGAAATTGGAAAGCTAGAACAGCTTGTCTTGATCTCTAGAGACCCTGCCCCAGCCTCAAAGGAGTACTTGGCAGTTTCTGGAGGTATCTACCGGGACATGACCATCCACGATTTTGACATGGGTAGATTCTTTGTACCGAACATCGTTTCGGTAACAGCCAATGGTTTCAACCAGTTCTCGAGTGAAATCAAGGACCTGGGTGACTACGACGCCACCAGCGTTACCCTGCGCGGCGCTAACGATGAATTGGTGCTAATTACAAACTCCCGTCATGCCATCTATGGATTCGATCAGAGAATGGAAGCCTTTGGCGACAAGGGAATGCTTAGGGTCGAAAACCTAACCAACACCAATGTCAGGCTCTATAACGAGTCAAGCGCTGAGGTCAAAGAGCCCTACCAAAACTTCTTCCTAGAGCGCTACATGGATTCCTACCTACTGGAGCTAGCCGAATTCATGAAGAAGGTTCGTGGCGAGGCCTCGAACAGTCCTGAGTTTGAAGATGGCCGAGCTGCTCTGGTTCTAGCCAACGCTGCCCTGGAGTCGTCACAGACAGGTAAAACCGTCTCCGTTTCGCTCTAAAAGTTTGTTATGACAAATTATTGAAGTTGTGGCAGACTTGTAATCGGAGGTAGTCAATGGTTTTCGATCTAATAACCACGGGTCGAATTGGCGTGGACATCTACCCCCTTCAAACCGGAGTCGGACTTGAAGAAGTTACCTCTTTTGGAAAATTCCTTGGCGGCTCTGCAACCAACGTTGCGGTCTCTGGAGCCAGGTACGGGCTTAGCTCTGCAGTGATTACCAAAGTGGGCAATGATCCCTTTGGAAACTATTTAATTCAAGAACTTGAGCGCCTAAATGTCGACAGTCGCTACGTTGGTCGAACAGAACACCTCAAAACCCCAGTAGTCTTCTGCGAAATTTTTCCACCGGATGATTTCCCAATCTATTTCTATCGCGAACCTAAAGCGCCCGATCTAGAGATAAGCGAATCAGAGCTAGATCTAGATGCCATCAAATCGGCGAAGATCTTTTGGTCCACCGTTACCGGCCTTAGTCAAGAACCCTCTAGAACAGCCAACCTTGCTGCGCTCAAGGCAAGAGCAAAAGCCACGCACACGATCTTGGATTTGGATTACCGTTCGGCTTTTTGGAATAACCCGGCTGATGCCACCCAGCATATTGCCAAAGCTTTGCCGTTTGTGACAATTGCTGTTGGCAACAAAGAAGAGTGTGAAGTTGCAGTTGGCGAAACAGAGCCCGAGCGTGCAGCCGATGCTCTTTTGGAGCGGGGTGTTGAAATTGCGATCGTGAAGCAAGGCCCTAAGGGTGTTCTCGCAAAGACCAAAAACGAGTCCGTTGAGGTTCCACCATTCGCCGTTGAGGTTGTTAATGGTCTTGGGGCTGGGGATTCTTTCGGAGGCGCTCTCTGCTACGGTTTGCTTCAAGGCTGGGACCTACAAAGAATCCTGCGCTTTGCCAACATCGCAGGGGCCATCGTGGCCTCCAGACTTGAATGTTCAACGGCTATGCCAACCTATGATGAAGTGAGCAAGATCATGGAGGCCCAAAAATGGGACTAAGTTTTGAGCAGATCAAGGAGCTAAGAGCT
>WLDW01000139.1 GCA_009704605.1 Actinomycetota bacterium | reverse complement strand
TAGCTTCCTTGTTCGCCATGGCACTCCTTGATTATCTGTATTTGTCGGCAGCCCTAAGAAACAAAAAATGCTCCTCACGTAAGCGAGGAGCATAAGGAAATAGAGCAAAACTCTAGAATCTTTACTTCTTCACCTACGTGGGCAAACACTTTGTGTTTCTTAGTCAAAACAAGCCAAATTCCAAGAATTCTTGGGATTTGTCCTGCCTCAAACCGACGGTCTTTGGCTTCCTACAGTCTAGGGCTTGAAGGGGTTGGCTGTAAAGCTCGGGTTTTGGGGGATGGGCTGGCTAGGGCGTGTTTGTAGGTTTCTACTGCTCGTCCTTCGAGCTAATACGCTCAGCGAGGTAGATGGGTATTAGTGACAAGATCGTAACCACAATTGCAATCACTGCCACAATCGGAGCCTGGTTTGGTCGATACATGTTGTTCAAAATAAAGATTGGTAGGGTTTCTACTCCCCCGCCAGCGGTAAAGGTGGTCACGATGATTTCGTCGAAGCTTAGAGCGAAGGCGAGTAGGCCCCCGGCAAACAAAGCTGACTTAATTCTTGGAAAGGTAATCAAGCGAAAAGTAGCGAATAGATCGGCCCCAAGGTCCGCGGATGCCTCCTCTAGATTCCCGCCTTGCCTTCTTAGCCTCGCTATTACGTTGTTATATACAGCCACCACGGCGAAAGTGGCGTGAGCGATAATCAGCGTTAACATTCCCAGCTGCCACTCCAAAACGGATTTGAACAAGTTGTTCAGGGCAAGGCCAGTAACAATTCCAGGAAGGGCAATTGGAAGAATAACCATAAGGTTGAGTGCCTGCTGACCAAAGAACTTGAATCTGGCGATAGCGAATGACAGCAGAGTTCCAAGAATCAATGCAATTGCTGAAGCCGCTAATGCCACCACAACAGAGGTCCAAAGCGCCGATAAGGCACCTTCGCTTGCAAAAGCCTTTCCCCACCATTCCAAAGTGAAACCACTCGGTGGCCAGGACATGCTAATGCTGGGGCTAAATGAATTGATGGCCACTACCGCTATAGGTGTGTAAATAAGCAACAGTGTGATGATTGCAACAGCGCCCAGAATGGTTTTGGAAATACTCGACAGTCTCATCAGAGGTTATCCAATGCGCCAGTTCGCTTTACCGATGATAGGTAAATCAAGATAATGACCAAGGGAACAAAGGCAATTGCTGCCGCAAGCGGCAAGTTGTTTGCTGTTCCAACATTTGTGTAAATAAGCGTTCCAATTGTTTGGGTTGCCCCTCCAACAATCTTGACGGCGATGTAATCACCGAGGGTTAGGGAAAAGCTAAATATGGAGCCAGCTATAATTCCCGGCGTGATCATTGGAATCACTACGGATCGAAGAGTTTTCAATGTTCCGCCACCAAGATCGGCCGAAGCTTCAATTAGTGAGTTTGGGACTCTTTGTAATGAGGTATAGATCGGTAAGACCACAAAAGGAAACCACAGGTAGGCAAGGGTTATTACTGTTCCCTCTAAGCCGTAACCGGGAGATGCGATACCGAATGGATCAAGCATCCAATCTAGAATTCCCCCGGTTGATAAAACGCTACGCCAGGCGTATGCCTTGACTAGGTATGAAGACCATAGTGGCAAGGTCATAGAAATTACTAGGAATCTTTGCCAGCCCTTGGACGCCACCTTGGACATGTAAAAAGCAACAGGCAACGCAATAGCAACGTCAATCGCTGTGACTGCTAAGGCGATCCCAACAGTTCTTAGAGTTACCGCCTGATAAGTGCTATCTGTTAGCACTGTTATGAAATTGTCTAGATTCCATTCCCGAGTTAGATTTCCAGTGAAAGAATCCACACTCCAGAAAGCAGTTAGTAGAAGTGCTGCAAGTGAGGCTATGTAAACAAGGCCCAACCAAAAGGTTGGTGGGGCTAGCAGTATCGCTAACCCCACCTTTGCCCTTTGGTATAGAAAGGTTGAGATTCGACGAGCTAGTGAGCCCTGAGGTTTCACTAAAGCAGTCGACATCATTTACTTTCCAGACTTGGGCTAGTTAGCCCTTAATCTCTTGCCATGCTGCGGTCCAACGGCTGTAGTCGGTGCACTCAACATCAGTGCGTCCGTCTAGACATTCCGCAATTGGAGTAGTCCAGTACCATAGCTGCTTTGCGTATTCCGCATCCCCTGCGTGGTAAGCATCGCAGTCGTCACGGTAATCACAAGCGGCTTGTGATGATGGAGCTTCACCGAAGTAAGCAGTAGCTGCAGCGTTGATCTCTGGGCTAGCAATGTGGTCCAACCAGCGGTAAGCACAGTTAGGAGCATCGGTAGCGCTTGAGATCATCCAAGTGTCAGACCATCCGGTTGAGCCCTCTTTTGGAAGCACTGAGTCAACGTTCACGCCTTCACCCTGAAGTACGTTAGTGATTACCTGCCAGGTTGTTCCAACAACGCTGTCACCAGTGGTGAAAGCTTGGATCTCCAGTAGGTAGTCAGCCCAGTACTCGCCAATGTTTTCGCGCTGTGCTTTCAAAAGCTCAACGGCCGCAGCAAGCTGTGTCTCGTCAAGCGCGTATGGGTTCTCGATACCTAGCTCTGGCTTTGTGGCCATTAGGTATACCGCTGCATCAGCGATATAGATAGGTGAGTCGTAGGCGGTTACCTTGCCAGCGTTAGCTGAAGCGCCGTCCCAAACTACTGACCAGGAATCTGGTGCAGTTGGGAAAACGTCCTTGTTGTATAGCAACAAGTTGGCACCGTATCCATGAGGAATACCGTAGTTCACGCCGTCAACTGTGTTATGTGACTGGTTCTTTAGGAAATCAAACACGCCTGCATAGCTTGGTACTAGGTCAGTGTTGATTGCCATGACGTCGCCACCTGCAATTAGACGCTGGGTAGCGTCACCAGAAGCAGCAACGACATCGTATTCGCCGCTCTTCATCAGGTTTACAGCCTCGTCAGAGGTTCCGTATGTTTTGACCGTAACTTCACAGCCAGTTGCTTCTTCAAACGATGAAGTCCAGTCAACTGCTGGGTCGTTTGAACCATCCTCAACATAT
>WLDW01000138.1 GCA_009704605.1 Actinomycetota bacterium | reverse complement strand
CATGAGCTCCCGGCTCTGGTTCATAGAGCCAACTCAACTAGTAGCCCCAAGCATCTTGCTCCACAGCAACTCAAAGCCAGGCATGGTCTTGGAAGTTACTGTTATGTCCTCAATCTCAATGCCTGGAACTCGAAGCCCAATTATGGCACCAGCGGTGGCCATTCGGTGATCGCTATAGGTTTTCCAGAGGCCACCTCGAAGATCTGCTGGTTCTACGATTAGCCCGTCTTGGGTTTCGGTTGCCCTTCCTCCGATGGAGTTAATCTCATCAACCAGTGCCTTTAGTCGATTGGTTTCGTGACCTCGAAGGTGTGCCACGCCAGAAATAACCGATTTAGATTTCGCGAGCGCCGCCAGAGCTGCAATTACTGGCGTGAGCTCACCAGCAGAAGACAAGTCAATCTCAATGCCGTTTATCTCACCCGTTCCAGTAACGCTCATCCCGGTTCCGTTTCGAGAGACTTGTCCACCCATTCGCGTAAGCAATTCAATAAAGTCATTGCCAACCTGGGTGGTGCTAGTAGGCCAGTTCTCTATAGTCACCGTTCCGCCGGCAACGAGTGCAGCTGCCATAAACGGTCCAGCGTTTGATAAGTCTGGTTCAATCTCTACGGTGCGACCAGAGATTTCTCCTGGCTCAATTTGCCAGGAAGTTTCGCTAAGTTTTAATACCTTTACTCCTCGCTTGGCGAGGGTGTCAATCGTCATGTCTATGTGCGGCATAGAAGGAAGAGTCTTTGCTGAGTGATTCAAAGTGAGACCATTTTTGAATCGAGCGGCAACTAGCAGTAACCCTGAGACAAACTGTGAGGACTCTGAGGCGTCGATTGACAACTCACCACCCACAACTTCACCGGTGCCATGAATCGTAAACGGCAAGCCAGATCCAGAAACTTCCACACCTAAGGCTCGAAGCGAGTCAACAGTAGTTTTCATAGGCCTTGATCTTGCTGCAACATCTCCATCGAAAGAGACCTCACCCTTGGCAAGAGCTGCAACCGGAGGAACAAAGCGCATCACTGTTCCAGCCAGCCCACAATCAATCTGAGCTGGGCCAGAAATTGGCCTTGGTGTAATTCGGAGCGAATTCGGAGTTGATTCAATTTCTGAGCCCAATTGCTTGAGCGCTTGTATCATCAGGTTGGAATCTCTTGAATCCAAGGGGTTCAGGATCTCACTTGGACCCGAAGCCAAGGCTGAAAGAACCAACTCACGGTTAGTTAGGGATTTAGAGCCTGGGATGCTGATCTGGGCCGAGATTGCTGATTTCGCCAATGGCGCGGCCCATGGACGGGAATAGCTTTTGTCAGTCATTGGTTTTAAAAGTATCAGTTATCAACCTGAAGGACCTAGGCCATGGTTAGCACCAGCTTTTGCGAGGAGGCTCAATTGGTAGACTCTGAGGCTATGGCCAGCTCAAAAAACACAGACTCAGAGCTGAAAATCAGAGACTTTGAGCAGCAGGCACTTCCCCTTATGCCTCAGCTATACGGTGCGGCATTGCGCTGGACCAGGAACCCTTCCGATGCCGAAGATTTAGTTCAAGAGGCTATGGCCAAAGCATTTGTGGCCTGGGGTCAATATCAGCAAGGCACCAACCTAAAAGCTTGGCTCTATCGAATCATGACCAACACTCACATCAATAAATACAACAAGCAGCAAAAGGACCCCTCTCGTGGCGGCCTAGATGATTTGGAAGATTGGCAGCTTGGCGCTGCAGAATCGATTACCGCTACCACGACACGCTCAGCCGAACTGGAAGCACTCGATCACCTACCAGCAGACATCATTAGAAATAGCCTTATGGCTATCCCGGAAGAATTTCGCATGGTGGTTTACTACGCGGTAGTGGATGGCCTGCCCTATTCCGAGATTGCAGAAATCATGGGCACCCCCGTCGGCACAGTAATGAGTCGCCTACACCGAGGCAAAAAGCTTCTTCGTATCCTGCTTGCTGAATACGCGATCGAGCAGGGATACTTATCACCAGACAAGCAAGCGCAAAAAACGGAGCAGAACTAATGGCGGAATTTGACTGTGAAGAGACCAAAGCACTGGTCCACGAGTATCTGCATAACGAGTTGCTGCCCGATCAGCAAAAAGACATCACAACTCACTTAGCGCTTTGCGACTCCTGCGAGGAAGAATATGACCTTGAGGTTTATTTGAATCAGGTTATTCAGCGCTCATGTGATGAAGAGCCTCCAAAGAAACTTGCTGAAAAAGTTCTAGCGAGAATTAAGGATATTCAATCCCACTAGTCTTGGGTCTCTTCAAGACCTAACCACTGGTACCAACCGCGGTTCAGCACCAGCCAAGCCATCAGTCCATAGCCGGTTTGCCCAGGCATATTTCTAACGGATGCCTCGAGCTCTAAGTTGTATCCCTCGTGATCAACCAGTGGGTGGAAGAAGTCTACGAAGTTAACACCTCTTCTATTGCAGACGTCCTCGCAGCCGGTGGCTAGGTGTTCAATCTCGTAATTAAGTGCCTTGTTGAAACTTGGGGGAGGGCCAACTACAAAAACCGAGATATCGCTTCTGCGAGCCTCATCAACCACTGTTGCTAGATTCAGTCTTGACCTGGAAACTGAAATGCCTTCGCTGGCATCGGAATTACCAAGTGCGATCACCAAGCGGTTGTCGGTTTCTGGGCGAAAGCGACGTTGCACTTCTTGACTCCAACGCTCTACAAGTGATGCGCTGGTTTCCCCAGGGGAGGGAACGTTATAGATATCGATGATGGGATCTTCCACGGGGGTCCTTGCGATAACCCGGCCCACCCAACCCATGGCTTTGACATCACCTATGGCAGTTGTGGTCTCATCGCCCAGAATAACGATGCGAGTATCTAACCGCTCGGTGTTTTCCATTTTTAGAAAGCTAGCGCCCTGGTAATTAGATCGGCTTGCTCAACTGCGTGACGCTTGGCTGAACCGGTCGCAGGAGAGGCACTTGCCGGACGAGAAACAAGGGTAGCAACCTGGCCATTCATGTATTTAGGCAAGAACAGTCCCACGTAGGTCCAAGGTCCTT
>WLDW01000137.1 GCA_009704605.1 Actinomycetota bacterium | reverse complement strand
ACTAATGATTTGAATGAATACTCAATAGCTTCCCTGGCATCGGCACCAGTAGATAGCTACGGAGTTGGCACCTCCGTGGTAACTGGCTCCGGGGTTGCAGCGGCAGGTTTTGTTTACAAAATGGTCGCCTACCAAAACGAATCCGGTGACTGGCATACGGTTTCCAAACGTTCTGCCAAAAAATCAAACCTGGGTGGAAGAAAGTTTGCCATTCGTCGGCACTCAGAAGACTCGATTGCAATAGCCGAAGTTATTGGAACTGGAACAACTCCTGAGCAAAAACGCGGTGAGCGCAATTTGCTAGTTCAGTTGGTAACTAACGGAGTGCCAGAAAGTAAATACCAAGGCTCAGCTGGAGTTGAGCTAGCACGTTCGCATCACTCAAAAGTAAAGTCGAATCTTCCCGCAAGTGCACTTCGCCTAACTAAAGGCGAGCCTGCAATTCAGACTTTGTTCGTTTAGTCTTTACCCTCATCGCCTGGCTTTAGCTTGGAGTGAATTTCCTTGCACTTGGGGCAAATAGGAAAGCTTTGGGGATCACGACCTGGAACCCAAACTTTGCCGCAGAGGGCAACAACCGGGGTTCCCATAACCGCGGACTCAACGATTTTTTCTTTCTTTACGTAATGAGAAAATCTCTCGTGATCGCCAGGCTCGAAAATCTTTGGCTCTAATAAAGTGTCAGTTCCGTAACCTGAATCAGGATTGGTTTGTTCGCTCATGATCACTCTTTTCTAGAACTGGTAAATCTCACTACAGCACAACATCGAAAGTTAGCCGTTCACCGTCTCGCAGAATCTCGATCTTGACTTCAGTGCCCGCCTTTTCCTGTCTCACTGCAGAAGTAAGCTCACTCGCGCTACTGATGCTCTTGCCATTTAGTTTCACGACTATGTCATCGGGTTTAATACCAATGCCCTCAGCTGCTCCCCCTGGGGTTACCTCAATAACGAGTGCTCCAACAGGAAATGCGGAACCGTTTTCTGAAGACATCGCGTCCCCGATCAGCACGCCTAGCACTCCGTGGGTTGACTCACCGGTTTCAATGATGTCCTTGGCGATTCTGTCTGCAACATTCGAAGGGATGGCAAAACCAACACCGATGCTGCCACCTTCCGCTGCACCGCTAGCTCTGGCAATTGCAACATTGATGCCAATGAGTTCGCCTCGAGTATTCACTAAAGCACCACCCGAGTTTCCGGGGTTGATGGCAGCGTCCGTTTGAATTACTCCAAGACTTACTGGAGGAACCGAACTACCTGACCAAAACTCCAAGCCAGTCTCATTTGGGTCTTCTGAGGAAGCAACTTGAATGGTTCGGTTAAGTGCTGAAACTATACCCCTAGTTACAGTGGCCTCGAGTCCAAGTGGTGCACCGATGGCAACCACCTGGTCTCCAACATTGATTTTGGAAGAATCAGCAAACACCATTGGTATCAAGGGCTTGGTAGTTTCGACTTTTATCACTGCTAGATCGTTGGTTGGATCAGTTCCGATAAGGCGCGCTGAATAAACCTCACGTAGGTTGGTACGAACCGAAAGTTCAACGTTGGCTGTACTGCCGCCAATTGTTACCACATGGGCGTTAGTAAGAATGTAGCCATCGCTTGTTAGCACCACTCCAGAACCATTACCGCCGGATCCAGAACCAGAAACTCTAATTGTCACTACCGATGGGGACGCAGCTGAGGAAGCAGCGGTGACCCAGTTAACGTCTTCAAGATTGTTGACAACAATGGCAGGTGGCCTTGTTAGATAGTTCTGAGCTAAAACTCCTGCTCCCGCGCCAATTGACGCTCCCATCAAGACACCCAAAAGGATTGCCGAGGTGGCTGTGAAAAACGTCAGCCTTTTCTCTTTGGTTTTTTTCTGCTTAAGTTTCTTTGGTGTAAGTGCAACCGGAGGGTCAAAAAGAAACTGGCTGTTGTAACTGTTTTTTCTACCGAGACCGTTTGGGTCTTGCGGTTGAATGCTCATGTTGGAGGCCTTTCGTCTTGCCTTAATCATGGCAAACAAGTCTGAGGTTAGGCAGGGAGTTAGCTGAGGCTTTACCTACCTACAAGACTATGACAGATGGCAAAAGACAAGAGCCGGCTAGGGCAGGCATCCCCAGCTTTTTGGGTTTGTACTGCAATCCCCTGCCACCAGTAAGAGCTTTGGCGGAGTTGGCGGAACCGCTGGAATCTTGATTGAAACATCAAGGTCTAGAGCATTACTCAACACTGATATTCGGCCAGCGACCGCTTGCCAGGCCGTTTCACCAACTACTCGGTAGCTCACGAAATAGTTAGCGATTGCCCATGCTTGATACTTTCCGGCTTGTTCGAAGCTTCGCTTTATCTCCACCCCTTGAATGCGAGTTCCATCGCTGAATTGCCAACCTAACCCAGCCGGTGAGAACTGAACCTCGGCCTGGCGACCAAGGATCACTTGCGAACCATAGTGAAGCGAAGGGTTTGCGCTAAATGTGAATGCCTCACCAGCGGGTAGCTGCAATGCCGGATAGACAGATGCCTTGAGCGGATTTGGTGAGAAAGAAACGGCAGCGCTAGCAAAGCTGGTCGCTGCGGGAGTAAAACTCACTGGTGGTGGCGAACCCGGCTTGGAAGCGGTTGGTTTGCTTGGAGCGCAAACGGATTTGACCCAGCGCTCTGCAGCATCTGGAGACTTTGGCATTTGCTTGCGCTGGGCAGCAGTTGGACAAACTGGTTTAGCAACTGGCTTGAGAGTTATACCGCTAGCAGGTTTTGGTGCGGTTGGAGTAGTTACCGCTGGCGTGGTCGTTTGAACCCCCACACAAACTGTCACTGAACCCGAATGCATGGCAGATCCATGGGAAACGCCAGAACTTCCGGAGCCTCCAGTGGAACAAGCCATCGCAACTGGGGCTTCAACAAACACTAGGGCTGAAGTGATAAGCAAGCTAGAAAGCGTAATTGCAAGTTTGGAAGTAATTGACATACGCAAAACCATAAATACGTTCATTTTTTAGCGCAGAACTTATGCACAACAAAAAACCCCACCCGAATGGGTGGGGTT
>WLDW01000136.1 GCA_009704605.1 Actinomycetota bacterium | reverse complement strand
AAGCAATAAAGAATGTTCGCCAGCACAACCCCAAGGGCACAACCGTGACCGTAGAGCTAACCTGGTTTGAAACCAGCCTTCAGGTAATCATTCGAGACAACGGTGTTGAAGTGGTTAGAAAAAGCGCTGTTGGCCACAATGGCTTACCTGCTCCCTATGATGCCCATGATGATATCGACACCCTGCTGGAAAAAGTTATCGGACCCGGGATCACAGCTATGCGTGAGCGCGTTGAGAGCTTCGGTGGATCTTTAGAGGCTCAAAGGGTAGTTGGGGTTGGTTTTACAGTGTCGGCACTTTTCCCGATTATTCGACCCAGGCAAGACTGATCAGAATCTGAATGAGCCAATCCCTTCGAATTGCCCTGATTGATTGGAACACGAGTGTTCGATCCGCCAGGAGGGCAATTCTTGATGCCACAGAAAACCTCACCGTGGTCTTCGAATCCGATGGCAGCAAAGATCAGCTAAACCAACTACCTGATTTATTGGTGGATGTCATAGTTATTGATCAACAACTAGATAGTAAAACTGGAGTTGAAGCCTTTTTGGCGCTTAGGCAGAGCTACGAAGAACTGTCAGAAGTTCCCAAGGCAGTTCTCACCACGGTCTATGACATTGCAACCCTCCGAGTCCAAGCTCTTGGAGCTGGAATGCATGATGTGGTGAGTATCGATAGCGGACCTGACGGTCTAATTAATGCCATTAGATCAGCCGCTTCAGCTGAACCCGTTATTGACTTGGCGGAACTTGCGAAGTTGCTTACCGAAAGTCCTCCAGTATCCAAGAACAATTTCGAATTGAGTCAAGCAGTAATTGCACTACCGGTTAGAAAAAAGGGCTTGATCGAAAAACTCGCCCAGGAGTGGCCAAAGATACAGGCTGGATCCAAGCCGAAGCTAAGTCTTGAGCAATTCCAACCGCTTGCTCTTTCGCTAGGCTTTCTTAGCGCAAGCGAGTTTGTTATCAAGCTCAAGCAGAATGGGGTGTTAGATGCCAAGTGAAGCGCAAAGCGTTAAGGCAATCTCATTCGGGGTAGGTTTTGCAACCGGCCTCTACGGCATTTCTTTTGGAGCTCTATCGGTTGCGGCCGGTCTAGATTTTTGGCAGACCATGGTGCTAAGCCTGTTGATGTTTAGCGGGGGCAGTCAGTTTGCATTTGTTGGTGTTATCGCAACCGGAGCAGGAGTCGTTCCTGCGGTTTTATCAGCCTGGCTACTGGGTGTTCGTAACGGCTTCTACGCAATTCGATTGGCTCCAGTCATGTCGTTGTCTGGAATCTTGAAGCCTCTCGGAGCTCAATTAACTATTGATGAATCAAATGCAGTTTCCCTTTCCCAAGAGCCTGATCTTGCAAAACAGCGCCAGGGTTTTTGGCTTACAGGGATTGCAGTATTTATCTTTTGGAATTTACTCACAGCAGCTGGAGCGTTGCTTGGTTCTGCAATCGGTAACCCCGCTGACTGGGGTTTAGATGCAGCAGCTGGCGCGGCTTTTCTTGGCTTGATTTGGCCAAGACTAAAAGAGTCCAAGCTATTGGTCCTAGCTGTGGTGTCAGCCTTTACTGCCACCTTGCTGTCTAGCTTTGTGCCGGCTGGTATTCCAGTACTTCTCACCGCAGGCGTTGCTGTTATCTTCTGGATAATTGAGCTTTTAGGAAAATCAAAATGACGCTTTGGGTGGGGGTTTTGCTAGCAAGTGCACTGGTTTACTCCTGGAAGCTACTAGGGCATCTGATCCCGGAACGTTTCGTTCGTAATCCCAGCATTCGATCCCTGGCTGCCCTACTTACGGTCGCAATGCTTGCAGGCCTTGTTGGAATTCAAACTTTTGTCTCTGCCGAGGGGATTACTTTAGACGCGCGGGCAGCCGCCTTGGGGGTTGCAGCTGTTCTTTTCTTCTTGAGAGTGCCTTTTATATTTGTGGTCATTGCCGCGGCAGCAGTTGCCAGCTTGCTAAGAATGTGGCTTTAGTCCTCGAGGTGATCTGTTCCTGGTAGCCAGGACCGCCCAGGTCTATTCCAACCAAGCTCGGCCATAACTTCGAATGCTTCCTTTTTGGCATCTTCAGGCAGCTTGTCAACGTAAATGATTCCTTCAAGATGATCAAACTCATGCTGGAAGATCCGTGCGAACCAACCCTCGGCTTCGATCCTTATCGGCTTTTGCTCGAGATCGACACCTTCGATAATTGCCCAGTCAGCTCGCTGCAGTGAGAATCTTTCACCCGGTACTGAAAGGCAACCTTCGCTGTGTAGTTCTTCATCAGGTTCTTCTTCTGAAACTGGCCCGATTGTTATGGTCGGATTAATTACTACCCCTCTTCGAGGGTTGTCATCATCATCGGGATAGTCATAGACAAACACCTGCAGCGCAACCCCCACCTGAGGGGCCGCTAGACCAACCCCCGGAGCGCTCTTCATAGTTTCGAACATGTCACGAACTAAATCGGATAATTCCTGATCAAATGCTGTGACCGGCTGGGCCCTCTGGTGCAGCACCTGGTCCCCGTAGATGCGTATTGGCCTGATCATGGCTCAAATCTAGCCGTTAGTTTTGGCTAATCAGCTCAATTCAGGGCTAGGCTCGAATTTGGGAAATTTTAGGAATACTTGTGGGACCAGAACTTAGATTATTAGCAATTGTTCTTGCCGTATTGGCAGCAGTTGCTCTAGCTTTTGGTGCGCAGTTTCAAAACCAGGCTGTTTCAACTAGCCGAGAAAAGCACATCCAGCCTAAGGTTTCACTCTCGATTAGAGAGCTAATCAATCTGCTGATAAAACCTCGCTGGGTTTCAGGAACTAGTTTGATGTTTTTGGCAATGCTGTTACAGCTTGGAGCGCTTTCGCTAGCACCACTTATTGTGGTGCAGCCCATCGGAGCTATCGCTCTAGTTATCACCTCACTACTTAACGCGCGCTATACCAAGACCAAACTAAATCGAGCCACCATGTTGGCGATTGGACTAAGCACCTTTGGCGTTGGCGGCTTTGTCGTTACTGCCTCTCAGGTAGCGGCCCAAGTGGAACTAACCGACGATAACTTACTTCGAGTACTGCTGCTGTTTGTAATTATCTTGGTGGCTTTTGCGGCACTATTT
>WLDW01000135.1 GCA_009704605.1 Actinomycetota bacterium | reverse complement strand
GCAACAAAGAAGAGTGTGAAGTTGCAGTTGGTGAAACAGAGCCCGAGCGTGCAGCCGATGCTCTTTTGGAGCGCGGAGTTGAAATTGCGATCGTGAAGCAAGGCCCTAGGGGTGTTCTAGCTAAGACCAAAAACGAGTCCGTTGAGGTTCCACCATACGCGGTGGAGGTCGTTAACGGCCTTGGGGCTGGGGATTCTTTCGGAGGTGCTCTTTGCTACGGTTTGCTTCAAGGCTGGGACCTCCAAAGAATCCTGCGCTTTGCCAACATCGCAGGAGCCATCGTGGCCTCCAGACTTGAATGTTCAACGGCTATGCCAACCTATGATGAAGTGAGCAAGATCATGGAGGCCCAAAAATGGGACTAAGTTTTGAGCAGATCAAGGAGCTAAGAGCTTCTGATCCAGGTGCGATTGCTAAAGCGCTCAAGGGCAGAAAACGCCGCCCACTTGTTCAAGGCGACGGCAATCTATTTTTGCTGGCAGCTGATCATCCAGCTAGGGGGGCCTTGGCGGTAAACGGTAATCCTGTTGCCATGGGCTCAAGAAAAGAATTGCTTGAAAGATTCGCAACAGCTTTAGAGAACCCAAAGGTAGATGGTGTTCTAGGAACACCGGATGTAGTCGAAGAGCTAACCCTGATGGGACTCCTTGAAGGAAAGATTGCGGTTGGTTCGATGAACCGCGGCGGTTTGAAAGGCTCCAGTTTCGAGTTTGATGATCGCTATACCGCTTACACCGCAGCTTCGTTGAAGCAGCAGGGCTTAGACATGGGTAAAAATCTTTTACGTATCAACTTGCAGGATCCAGGTACGGTCAGAACCTTAGAACACACTGCCAAAGTTATTGATGAGTGCGCCAAGCACGAGATCCCGATGCTGCTTGAGCCTTTCATGAGTGACTGGGTGGATGGCAAAGTGGTCAACCGGCTAACGGCAGAAGCCGTTGAGCTCTCGGTTGCTATTTCTTCTGGCCTTGGTTCAACCAGTGCTTGGTCATGGCTCAAGCTACCGGTAGTTGAAAACATGGAACGAGTAATGGAAGCAACCACACTTCCGACTCTGCTACTTGGCGGCGAGGGAAGCTCAGACCAAGAGGCAACTTTTGATTCTTGGTCCAACGCCCTGGCACTTCCTGGCGTAAAGGGTCTCGTAGTTGGTAGGACACTTCTATACCCACACGACAACGATGTTTCAAAAGCTGTGGCCCAAGCGGCCAATTTGGTTCACAAGTAATATTTCAATAACAAGGATGAGGTAGCGAAAATGCAGACAGTTCCACTATGGATCAACGGTAAGAGTGTTCAGAGTCAATCTGGAAGATTCGGAGACGTTTTTGATCCAGCGCTAGGTGAAGCTACCAAGCGCGTTGGCTTTGCCAACGGCGCTGAGATTGCAGCTACCATCCAAGCTGCCAAGGACGCATTCCCAGCTTGGCGTGATCTCTCATTGGCTAGACGCCAACAGATCATGTTCCGCTTCCGTGAGCTGCTAGAGGCCAAGAAGGGCGAGCTAGCTGAGATCATCACCTCTGAGCACGGCAAGGTGCTATCGGATGCTTTGGGAGAGATCACTCGCGGACAAGAAGTAGTTGAGTTTGCCTGTGGACTGCCGCACCTATTGAAGGGCGAATTCTCAGAGAACGCATCAACCAACGTGGATGTTTACTCCATCAAACAGCCATTGGGTGTTGTTGGAATCATTAGCCCGTTTAACTTCCCTGCCATGGTTCCTATGTGGTTCTTCCCAGTTGCAATTGCTGCCGGAAACACCGTTGTTATCAAGCCAAGTGAGAAGGACCCGTCAGCCACCAACTGGATGGCCGAGCTATGGAAAGAAGCTGGTTTGCCAGATGGTGTCTTCAACGTCCTACACGGCGACAAAGAAGCCGTAGACGGGCTGCTAAACAGCCCAGATGTGGCAGCAATCTCCTTTGTTGGATCGACTCCAATCGCTCGCTACATCTACGAAACTTCTTCTAAAAATGGCAAGCGAGTCCAGGCTCTTGGTGGAGCCAAGAACCACATGCTGGTTTTGCCGGATGCCGATCTCGACCTTGTTGCTGACTCTGCGGTAAACGCAGGCTTTGGTTCTGCCGGTGAACGTTGCATGGCAATCTCGGTTGTGGTTGCAGTTGAGCCAGTTGCGGATGAACTTATAGTCAAGATCACCGAGCGCATGGCACAGATCAAAGTCGGAGATGGAAGACGTAGCTGTGACATGGGACCACTTGTTACCAAGGTCCACCGCGACAAGGTTGCTTCTTACATTGAGATTGCAGAAAAAGATGGCGCCAAGGTTGTTGTTGATGGCCGCGGTGTTGTGCCAGATGGTGCTCCCGGTGGATTCTGGCTTGGCCCAACTTTGATTGACAATGTTCCAACAGGCTCCAAGGTATACACCGAGGAAATATTCGGTCCAGTGCTATCGGTAGTTCGAGTGAAGACCTATGACGAGGGTCTTGACCTTATCAACTCTGGCCAGTTTGGAAATGGAACTGCAATTTTCACCAACGATGGTGGAGCAGCTCGTAAGTTCCAGAACCAGGTGCAGGTGGGAATGATTGGAATCAACGTTCCAATTCCAGTACCGGTCGCGTACTTTAGCTTCGGTGGATGGAAGCACTCACTATTTGGTGACAGCCGTGCTCACGGAGAAGAAGGCTTCCGATTCTTTACCCAGACCAAGGTAATTACCTCCAGATGGCTTGACCCAAGCCACGGTGGACTAAACCTAGGATTCCCGCAAAACTAATGAAGATTGCCATCACCGGTTCCACCGGATTTGTTGGTAGCAACATCGCGTCAGTGTTGCAAAGCTCTGGTCACGAAGTAATTGGCCTTGTTAGATCAGAAGCCAAATTGCCTTGGCAAACCAAACTGGTTGATTTCACCAGCGAAGACTCAATTAGCTCGGCTCTAGAAGGAACTGACGCAGTTGTGCACTGCGCTATTGCTAATGATTTCAACAGGTTGCTGCAAGATCGAGACTTCGCTTACGACAGCTTTGTCGGTATGACGTCGAGGGTAGTCAAGGCTGCCAACAAGGCCGGATCAAAACCTATTTACATCTCAACCGACTGGGTTATGGATGGCACCACGCATCTTTCTTTGGAATC
>WLDW01000134.1 GCA_009704605.1 Actinomycetota bacterium | reverse complement strand
TGTTTCTCGGTCAGCCCCTCTTCCAGCCCACAACTTATGCTCAGCGGAGAAATCCGATATCCGGTTGCTAGCCCAATGTTTTCGGTGTCAGTGAACTTGCGAAGCTCAATCTCGATTGAGCTAGCTAGCGGCCCTGGGGCAATAATGGACAGGTCTGCCTGAACAATGATGCGCTCCTGCTGAGCGGGAAGCCTTTGCTCTAGGGCCTTGATAGCAACCGCCACCTTTCCAGCTAGAACGCTTGCAAGCCAGCTGGCGGCGAAGCCTTTTACCGACAAACCAATGGCATCGGCAAGCTCAGCAACGCGCCCGATTCGAGATTGAGCCGAAGAGTTAACTAACGGGAAGCTAGATCCCACCAGCTCGTTCAGCGACTTAGTTGGATTTTGGGAAAGCTGAAGGGCTAACTCTTTTGATCCGGATGCTCCCACGATCGCTATCCAGGCGTCTACCAAGATGTGCCAGCGGGTTTTGGGGTCTGAGCTAATCCAGTTATCTGCCAAATCTGTTGGATGAAAGCGTTTTTCTGAAATTGCTACCATCCCAGAAACTTTTGCCAACTCAAGAATCGCTTTTACGTACTCTTTGGATTTTCCCAGGTGGCTAGAGAGCCGCTTAACATCAGGTAGACCCATCGAGCCCTTAGATACTTCTCGAACAAAATGTTGATCTAGGCTGAAAATCAATTCGGTAATTGACTGCATGGCTTCAAAGGCATGAATGCCACAATCTCTATCGATTGATTCTTGATCTGGGGCTTTGATTGGCTCGGTCACCACACGCAATGATGCAGTTCTTGGATTTTCTCTCAGGCGCTCGGCGAGCCAGTCGTAAACCACTGGCTCCTGTGAACTCCAAACCAATAAATCACTAGCCAGAAAACTAACCTGCTCTTTGGAGACCTTTTCTTGAGCCAGCAGTGACCGCAGTGAACTGATCTCTGAATTTGAAAGACTTGAAATAAGTAGTGCTTGTGATTTTGGAGTGAGGACTGCTTGGGCCAGATCAAAGAAATCCTTGAACTCCGAAAGGGATAGTGATCGCTCATGAACCAAGATACTCAGGGCTGAGTCCTCTGCGCTTCTCAAGGCCAGAGCTAACCGGTATAGATCACTCACTGCTTGTTTTCGCGCCCTTTCCGTCTAACCGAAAGAAACAACAGGACTAGGACAAGCACGAACCCAATTGGCAGAGCTATAAGAGGTATCTGGGCAAAAAGGGCCAAATTAGTGGTCTCTCCAAAGAAGCTTCGGACCAGGGTGATGACTATAGATAGCAAAGAAAGGCCAATAATCCCAGCTCCCATGTAAGCAAGCACAGTCTCCAGCCGGGAAGGTCCAGAAGGCTTGGATTTAGTCATCCTTCTAGGATACCCCTGAAGGCAGGGCATAATTCGGGCAGTAGTTTTTAGGGGGTCGCTCTTGGTAAAATGAAAAACCCTGAGAAAGAGGTAGTCATGCCAACCGGCAAAGTGAAATTCTTCGATGAAGAAAAAGGCTTTGGTTTCATCGCATCCGATGAAGGCCAAGAGGTCTTTTTGCACATCAGCGCACTCCTAGACGGAGTGACTCAGGTAACCCCTGGCACCAGGGTTGAATTCGGCATTGTCGATGGCAAAAAAGGTGCCCAGGCGCTTTCCGTTCGAGTTCTCGAGGCGCCACCATCACTGATGAAGATGTCAAGAAAGCCTGCCGACGAGATGTCGGTCATCGTTGAGGACCTGATCCGTTTGCTAGATAACATCAGCGGTGGACTAAAGCGCGGCAAGCAACCAGAAACTGCCCAAAGCCAAAAAATCGCAACCTTGCTTCGCAAGCTCGCCGACGAGCTAGATGCTTAAGCTACTCAAAAAGCCCCAGCACCAATCCTTTGCCGAAAAAGCAGCTAAAGAAACTGCGCCGGCCAATGGAGTTGGAAAGTTTCTTGGCACCGCTACCGAAGATAAGGACACCACAAACTACCGATTTGAATCCAAACTCACAGGATATGTCGGGTGGGAGTGGAATGTAGTTATCTTCCAAGCCAAAAAATCAGATGCGGCCACTGTGTCTGAAGTTGTTTTACTTCCAGGCAAAGAGTCGGTTGTGGCCCCAAGCTGGGTGCCCTGGGCAGAGCGACGTGCTGAGATCGAAAAGAATAAGTCCGAAGAGCTAGCTGCCCCGGACCTTGAGGTAACCGTAGATTCCGAGCCCGATACCAAAGACGCAGGTAAGCGCCCACCAATCGGGAAGCGGCTTCGAAAGCGTCTGGCCAAAAAGAAGGATAAGAAGTAAAGCAACTGCCCACATTGCGGTAAAAACTATTACCGCTAAAGGAGCATTAGTTTCAATAGGTTCTGGATCGGGCTTGCGATCTTGCTCCTTGACTCGAAACCTAATCACGCTAGCTCCTCTAAAACAAAATCAATACACGCTGTCAATGACTCAACATCAGCTTGGTCGGTACCAACGAATGTAGCAATACGAAGTTGATTTTTTCCCATTCCGCGGTACGGGTCCACATCGACAATTCCATTTGCTCGAAGCACTCGAATCAGCTCAACCGTATCCACACCCGAGTCAAACTCCAAAGTTACAACTACCTGGGAGCGGTGATCTGGGTTTGAAACGAAGGGGCTCGACACACCAGATGCCTCGGCCCAGTCGTAGAGCACTTTGGAGCTGGATCGAGTCTTGGCGTCTGCCCACTTCAAGCCTCCAGAGGCGTTAATCCATTTGACTTGCTCGTTGAGCAAGAAAAGCGTCGCTAGGGCTGGGGTATTAAGTGTCTGGTTCAGTCTTGATTGAGTGATTGCCGTTTTTAGGGACAAAAACTCTGGGATGTATCGATCCGAATTAGCTATCTTCTCGGCCCGCTCTGCCGCCCGAGGGGACAGCAAAGCCAACCAGATGCCGCCGTCAGCGCCAAAGTTTTTCTGGGGGGAGAAGTAGTAAACGTCGGTTTTGCTGGCATCAAAGTCCATCCCGCCGGCTGCGGATGTGGCATCGGTAAGAAATAAGGCTTCGCTGTCCGCGCCAGCCAGCCTTTCTACTGGGGTAACCACCCCAGTAGAGGTCTCGTTTTGCGGGTATACATATGTATTGGTTAAAGAAGTAGCAACCAATTCTGACCTGGAGCCCGGTTCACCCTTTTGAACCGTGAGTTCTCCC
>WLDW01000133.1 GCA_009704605.1 Actinomycetota bacterium | reverse complement strand
GCCTTTTTCGATGTCGATAACACCATCTTGCGCGGATCCAGCAGCTTCCTTTTTGGTAAATCCGCTTTTGAACGAAAGTTCTTCAGTAGAAAAGACTTTTGGCGCTTTGCTTGGCACCAGTTTGTATTCATCTGGAAAGGTGAAAACAACACCAAGCTAAGCGCCCTAAAGGATCGAGCGTTGTCTCTTGTTGAAGGCCAAAGAGTTTCTGATCTTCAGGAGCTTGTGGACGAGGTTTACGAAAAGCACATCAAGCTTAAGCTTTGGCCAGAAACCGTAAGGCTTGCTAAAGACCACATCAAGCAGGGCAGAGAAGTTTGGTTGGTTACCGCAGCTCCCCAGGAGCTAGGCGACGTGATTGCTCACGAGCTTGGTCTCACTGGCGCCATTGGCACCAAGGTGGAAAGAAAAAATGGAATTCTCACCGGGAAACTGGTTGGAAAGCCAATTCACGGTGCTGAGAAGAGGAAGGCCTTAAAGGCCCTTGCTAAAGACAGAAACCTGAGCCTGAAACGCTCTTATGCCTATAGCGATTCACAAAACGATCTTCCGATGCTTACAGCTGTTGGGCATCCAGTTGCAGTTAACCCAGACAAGATTTTGACGAGATACGCGAAGGCAGCAGATTGGCCGATTTACGATTTCAAGAAGCGGGAACTAAAAGCTAACCGCGAATAGCGCGGTTACTTCTTATTGCGACGCTGGTGGCGAGTCTTGCGAAGTAGCTTGCGGTGCTTCTTCTTAGACATACGCTTGCGACGCTTTTTTATTACTGAACCCACAGAAACCTCATATATTTTCTAGCCCAATTGGGCAACTTAGCTAGCTTAGCTGTTGCGCTTGAGACGCTCAACTTTGGTCAGAATTTACCTGCCGTTTACTAGGACTTGGTTGCCAAAAATTGGCCATAACTACACTTGAATACATGACCGAGAAACAGCCCTATACCGTCCTAAAGCGCTATCCCGATATGGAACTTCGTGACTACCCCGCAGGAATGCAAATAGAAACAGAGGTATCAGGCGACTTCATCAACGCAGGGAGCATTGGATTTAGACCCTTGGTGAACTTTATAAGTGGTAACAACAGGGCAAGACAAGCGATCGCAATGACCGCTCCTGTGATTCAGGAATCAGTCACTACCGGCAGGCATAAAGTTCGGTTTGTTATGCCGGAAGAGATGGACGAATCCAATACTCCCTCACCCGCAGATTCAAACGTGGCCGTCGTTCGGGTGCCAGCTCACTTGGCGGCTGCCAGAAAATTTGGTGGTTCCTGGAACAAGGAAAAGTTCGAAAGCGAAGGTACGAAGCTACTCGAGGAAGTTTCCAAAGCTGGTCTAGTACCACAGGGCAACCTTTACTGGTCCAGGTTTGATCCTCCTTGGAAACCAGGGTTTCTAAAACACAATGAAGTACTGATTCGCGTAAAGAAAGCAGGTTAGAAAATGGGAGCTAAAGCTACTGTCTTGTTCGTTTGCGTTCATAACGCTGGCCGTTCACAAATGGCAGCAGGTTATCTAAAGCACCTTGGCGGAGAAAATGTTCAGGTGTTATCCGCCGGAACCGACCCTGGAACACAAATCAACCCAATGGCAATGGCAGTAATGCTTGAAGAGGGAATTGATTTATCCTCGTCTGTTCCCGAGAAGCTATCTGATGAGAAGGTAATTGCCAGCGATTATGTGATCACGATGGGTTGTGGCGACGCATGTCCATATTTTCCAGGAAAGACTTATCTTGATTGGCCATTGGATGATCCCAAGGATCAGCCAATTGAAAAGGTCCGAGAAATTAGAAACAACATAAAGTCGAAGGTTGAAGCACTCTTAGAGAAAATTACTTCCCAGCCTTGATGCGTGCCTTTACAGTCTTGACAATTCTTTTTGCGTCTTTTTGAACGCCCTTCACTTCTTTTTGGGCTTCAGTTTTCACATCTGCCAGCATCCTGCCAAGCTGCTTTCCAAGTTTCTTAGGGTCAATGTCAACATTGGCACTTACCTGCCCTGAAACCCATTTGGTGCCAGTAGAAACTGCGCTTCCCACCTTGCCACCAAGTTCATTCACCTGTTGCTCAAGTATTGCCACTGCCTGTGATTCAGCTACCTTGGCAAACCAAGTCAAGTAAGGAGTGAATCCCTTGGCGTTTATTGAATACTTCTTGCTGGTGCCAGAACCGGTTGAGCGAACCAGTCTTGCCTCAACAAGTAGGCTCAGCTGCGCTGTTACTTGTTCCGAGGAAACCTTGCTGGCTTCAGCTAGCTTCGAAACAGTCGAAGATGGAGTTTTGGCTAGGGTCTCTAGAACTAAACGGGTTTTTGGATTTGCCAGTGCTTTGAAAATGTCACTCATGGTTTAACTCTACCTAACTCTTTTGCTCTGGCCAACGCCGCTTCGGTTGCTTCAATAAATACTCGTTCTAGATCTGCAGCATCAAATCTTCCTGTTGCTTGCATCGTGGTTCCGTTTGGAGAAGTTACTTGCTGCCTTAGTTCTTCCGGAGAGCTCGAAGAAGTTGCGAGCAAGGTTGCTGATCCTAGGAACGTTTCTTTCACCATCAGGCTCGCCTCTTGCTCGCTAAATCCTAGAGACTTGGCCGCGGTAATGAGTTTTTCGGCAAAGTAGAAAACATATGCCGGACCGGAGCCAGAGATTGTGCTGAGAGCATCGATCTTGCTCTCATCAACAACCAAGACTGTACCCACACTTGAAAAGAGCTCAACGGCTAGATCTAGTTGCTTAGCCGAAACATTGGAGCCTTTGCTAATACCGGTAACTCCCAAGCCAACAACCGATGGGGTATTTGGCATGGCCCGAACAACTGCTTCATTACCCGATAGCTTCTCTCCCATGGCTGCGGTAGTGATTCCTGCTGCAACGGAAACAACTAAGCAGTCGGGCTTTAGAACTGCAGCAACTTCGCTAAGAGTTTCAAGAATCATGTTTGGTTTTACAGCCAAGATAACTAGGTCTGCATCCTTAGCTGCTGAAGAATTCGCGGCCGAGTCTGATTCCAAGGCGGTGGCTTGAACTCCATGGTTAGAGAAAATAGCGTCTGCACTGGCTTTTGACTTGGTGGTCACTCGAACACGAGCTGGGCTCGTTCCAGCAGCTAGCATCCCGCTGAGAATTGCTTTACCCATTGAGCCAGT
>WLDW01000132.1 GCA_009704605.1 Actinomycetota bacterium | reverse complement strand
TTTTTTAACAGCTTCGCCATCACAATCCCAGCAGCTATCTTCCCGCTAACACTCGCAGTGTTTGCGGCCTACGCTTTGGCTTGGTTCGATTTCAAGGGTAAGGACTTTATCTTCTTTAGCATCTTTGCTCTGCAGGTGATTCCACTTCAGATGTCATTGGTTCCTTTGCTGCAGCTATTTGCGCAAGGCTTCATGATCGGCGAGACCGTGATTATTCCTCCTCTTGGAATAACGGGAACTTACATACCAATTTGGATAGCACACACCATCTTTGCTTTGCCGCTTGCGATCTTCCTGATGCACAACTTCTTGCGTCAGATTCCTCGCGAGCTAATCGAAGCTGCTCGTGTTGATGGTGCCGGATGGTTCTCATTGTTTAGACAGGTGGTTTTGCCGCTGAGCATTCCTGCTATTGCATCCTTCGCGATTTTCCAGTTCCTATGGGTGTGGAACGATCTTTTGGTTGGACTTACCTTTGGTGGCGGTAAGAAAGATATCGCGCCACTCACCATTCGCTTGGCAGAGATGGTTGGAACTAGAGGTTCGGGTTGGGAAATTCTGACCGCGGGTGCGTTTATATCAATGGTTGTTCCACTTATCGTATTCTTTGCTCTCCAGCGCTACTTCGTGCGCGGATTGCTAGCGGGATCTGTAAAGGGCTAGTTTCTTTCCTCAAATACTTTTTTGAGAAATTCAAAGCTCTGCTTCGGAATTCTGGTCAGATCATTTTCGGAAACTCGAACTATTCCAAAGCGCTTGGTCCAACCTTCGGCCCACTCCAAGTTATCCATCAGCGACCAGGCGTAATACCCGCGAAGATCCACACCTTGCTCGATTGCATCAAAAGCTGCGTGGAGATGCTTGGCGTAGTAATCGATTCGGTCCTGATCGTCCACAACACCGTCAACTAACTTGTCCGGGAAAGCCCCACCGTTTTCAGTTATGTATAGCGGTACGCCAGGCAGGTCCTTAGCAATTCGAGTCAGGGTGGAAGTAAGAGAAGGTGCGTGGATCTCCCAACCCATATCTGTTTGAGGCTCCCGTGGAACAAAGTGCACCGGAGGAGATCCTGGGAACAGAGCTGGAACTTGACCAACAATGTGACCTGGCCCAGCTGCTGGCTTTGATGCCACTCGCATCGGGGAGTAGTAATTTACCCCCATCCAATCAATCTTGTTAGCAGCAGCTTTGATTCCATCGTCAGTGACAAAGTCCCAGTCGGTGTATTTGGCTGTTGAGTCTTTGATCTCGCTAGTGATTCCTCGACCGGCCAGTAGATCTAACCAGAACCTGTTTTGTAGGTTATCGATGTGTCTTGCAGCGTCGGTTATCTCTTCATCGTCAGCAATAATCGTGGTCAGGTTCAAAACAATTCCAGGATTGTTTGCCTTGTTTGATCTGAGAACATCGATAGCCTTACCGCTTGCCACCATCAGACGGTAGGCGACCTCAAGAGAGGTCGCAGGATCTTTAATTCCGGGTGCGTGAATACCAGCCGCGTTACCAAGATAAGCAACTACCCAAGGTTCATTTAGTGTTGCCCAACTAAAGACACGGTCGGCAAACTTAGAGGACACGACATCGGCGTAGTGCTGGAATTGATCGTAGATTCCTTCCCAAGCCCAACCACCATGAGCTTGCAGCTCACTTGGTAGGTCCCAGTGATACAAGGTCAATGAAGGTTTAATTCCACGCTTGAGTAATCCATCTATTAGGCGGTCGTAGAAATCAATACCTTTTTGATCAACGGCAGATTTACCACCTGGAATAACTCTTGGCCAAGAAACCGAAAAGCGGTAAGAGTCAACGCCCAATCGGGCAAGTAAATCAAGATCTTCTTCTAGTCGATTGACGTGATCGCAGGCCGGATCGGCGGTGGCCCGATCAACTATCGCTCCTGGTACTTTGACGAAATCGTCCCAGATGGAACTACCTCGGGTGTGGCTCGAGCCTTCAATTTGCCAAGATGAAGTGGCGGCTCCAAACAGAAACCCTGCTGGCACCCTTGAAGAGACCTCATTGGCTAAAGCTGTGTATTTGGTCATTGAACAAGCCTAGACCTTGTCTTGTAAGGCTATTGTTCGGTTATCACCATGTTTTTTTGCTTGAAAAACTTCGGGAGGTCATAATTGGATTCAGTCCACAAATCCAGAAAAAGAGGTTCTCGTGCCAACATCAAGAACCCTTGTCGTGGTCGAAAACGAGTCCCTGCTGCGAGATCTAATTGCTAGATCTTTGGAAGCCGTTGGCTTCAATGTCACAACCGCTGCCAACGCTTCAGATGCCAAGCGTGCTTGTAAGGCTGTGGATCCTGATGCCTGCATCGTGGACATTGAATTAGGTTCTGGACCTGATGGTTTTGATTTTGCTGAATACCTAGCCAGGGAGTCACCCGATATCGGTGTTGTCTTTCTAACTAATCTTCCAGATCCAAGATTTGCCAAGAAAGACGCGAAGGCTGTAAAGCAATCGCAGGCATATCTTCGTAAATCACAGCTGGTTGATTCCAAAGAACTAGTGGATGCGGTCAATGCAGTTTTGAAAGAAGAAGGCGTTTCCAGGTTTCGTCATGACCAAGCTGAAGGAAGACCACTGGCCGATCTATCTAAACGCCAATTGGTTGTGCTGCAGCTAATGTCTGAAGGTATGTCCAACAGTCAGATTGCAGAAACTCGCGGCACTACGGTTAGGGCAGTTGAAGGAATGATTTCAAGGATTTTTCAAGCACTTGATATCGATGCCAACGGATCTGGCAATGCTCGCATTGCCGCTTCAAAGGCCTACCTCAGCGCTGTTGGTGCGGTAGCGACTGATCAGTGACCGAAGAGTACAAACCTCATCGCCCAACGGCCAAGAGGTTATTCCAACAGGTTGGATCTAGATACGCACTCTCCAACCCAGTTCTGTTACTTTTCCTTATCCCCGCCTTTGGGGTTGGAATAATCTTTGATCAAACAAGATCTGACTCGACTTTTGGGTATCGATTAATCAGCGCAACCATTGGTTACATCGCGACAATTGTTCCTCTATTGATTGCCCGAATTTTTCTTCCCAATAAACCAAGGCCCAGTCGACCAGCTTTGCTGATGGTTGTTTTTGCTCTGGCTGGTCTTGTTCGTGGGCTGTCTTTGCTGGAATTCTCTGTTTTGTCAGGGCAATTTCAAGACGGGGAGATTCTTTATCGTCTGGTGGGTGGACCACTATTTACTCTTATCTCCCTGATTTTGAACGCGATTGTTGTCTCGA
>WLDW01000131.1 GCA_009704605.1 Actinomycetota bacterium | reverse complement strand
GGAGTGTAGTTCGCGTCTACTGATGCAGCTAGTGCGTCAGAAGCAGGAACCATCTTGCCAGTCTCAACCATCTTCTTTAGAAGACCTGGCTGTGGGAATACAGCTAGGTCAGGTGCAGTTCCACCCTCAACACGAACAGGTAGCTGAGCTTCGAACTCCTGGCTTCCGTTCCAGTTGATGGTGATGCCGGTGCACTCTTCAAATTCCGCGAAAGACTCTTGGAATAGGTCGGCCTCTGGGCTAACGATGGTTGTGTAGATCTCAACCTCGGTACCCTCGTTGCCTAGGTAATCTGCATAGGCTGCGCAGTCTCCAGTAGCGGCTGTATCTTCCGCTGCTGGTGCACAACCCGATAGAGCTAGCGCTGCAACTGCAAGAGTTGCAACACCGATTGCTGAACGACGGCGAATAGTTGCCCTCATTTGTTCTCCTTATTTATCGGTTTGATTGATCAATCAAGTTGATTGTTTATGGCCCAAGGGTTGGCCCCCAGGCCCAATCACATCCATAAGGCTAGCCCAGCATTACAAAGCCCCCTCGTTGTCACAGTAACGGGTTGATAACAATCCCCCTGTCCCCCAAAATCCCCGTCAAACCAAAGGTTTGAGCCCATGCTGGCAGCACTGGCCTTTTGTCGGTACCCCATAATTGGAGGATGACAACAGACGTCGTAATAGTGGGTGGGGGACATAACGGCCTAACCGCAGCCTGCTATTTAGCCAAAGCCGGACTGAAAATCACTGTGCTGGAAAGGCTATCCACCTTCGGTGGAGCTGCGGTGTCTGAGCAAACCTTTGCTGGAGTAGAGGCCAAGCTTTCGAGATACTCCTATTTGGTTTCACTTCTTCCAAAAAAGATCATTGAAGAGCTAAAGCTAGATATCCAACTAGCCCCCAGACGCTACTCCTCTTATACACCGCAACCTGGAACCAATAAGGGTCTGCTGGTTGATAACCAAGACAGGCTAGCTACTGCTTCCTCATTTGAATCAATCGGGACAACCAAAGACGCTGAAGCTTGGCATGAGTTCTATAAAAAGACCGCCTTTCTAGCCAAAGCACTATTTCCAACGGTGCTTGACCCACTTCCAACCAGATCTGAAGCCAAGGCAAAGCTAAGAGATCTTTCAGGCAGTGACCAGATCTGGGAAGAGTTTATTGAGCAACCGGTAGGAAAAGTTATTGAAGAAAGCTTTGAATCGGATCTAGTTAGAGGTGTAGTTCTAACTGATGGCTTGATTGGAACCTTTGGTTCCAATCTTGATCCAAACCTAGATGTCAACAAGTGCTTTTTGTATCACGTGATTGGTAATGAAACAGGAGACTGGAACATCCCTATCGGCGGTATGGGTCAAGTCACAGACTCTCTTTACAAAGTAGCAAAACAACTTGGAGTTACCTTGCTGGCTGATTGCGATGTGAGCTCCATAGGTCAAGACAACACAGTTGTCTACAGCCAGCATGGAAACCAGCAATCGATTCAGGGCAAGTATGCCCTGGCCAATGTTTCCCCGACGGAGTTAGAGAAACTAACCGGAGTAGAAAACATTGTTCCCGCGGCCACCAAGATGGATGGTGCTCAGGTGAAAGTAAACCTTTTGTTGAAGCGCCTACCCAAACTCAAAGACCAGTCTTTGGACCCGGTAGCCGCCTTCGGTGGAACATTCCACATCAACGAAAACTACAGCCAGCTACAAAGCGCCTTTGAGCAAGCATCCAAGGGTGAGATACCTAATCCTTTGCCATGCGAGATCTATTGCCACTCCCTTACTGACCCAAGCATTCTTTCCAAGGCATTACAGGAGCAAGGCGTTCAGACACTAACGGTCTTTGCCCTACACACCCCACACGCCATTCTTGATGGCAAAGACCAAGACGAAATGAGAGAACAACTCAAGCAGGCAGTGCTCGACTCTTTGAATTCAGTTCTCGCAGAGAACATCGAAGACCTCCTAATGACTGATGCCAATGGCGATCTCTGTATAGAGGTAAAGACCACTCAAGATCTTGAAGATGTTCTCAGGCTCCCTGGAGGAAACATCTTCCACGGAGCACTTGCTTGGCCGTTTCTTGAAGACCACGAATCAAAAGCTACCGCTGCGCAAAAATGGGGAGTGGAAACCAAAAGAGAGAACCTGCTGGTTTGTGGGGCAGGGGCAAGACGAGGTGGCGCTGTTAGCGGCATCGCAGGTCACAACGCAGCGATGGCAGTTTTAGAAACTATTGGCTGATTAGCCCTTTTGGTTTGCTTTGTACCACTGATAGGTCGAAGAGATACCGTCTTCAAGCGAGATCTTTGCCTTCCAACCCAAATCAGTAAGCCTCGAAACATCGAGGAGCTTTCTAGGGGTTCCATCCGGCTTTGATGAGTCCCATTCGACTGTGCCTTCGAAGCCGATAATTCGCTTGATTTTTTCTGCTAGTTCCTTGATTGAGACATCTTCTCCAACGCCAACGTTTATTGCTATGTCGTCGTCATAGTTTTCCAATAGGAAAATGCAAGCGCTGCCCAAATCATCAGCGTGCAAGAACTCTCTTCTGGGCGAACCCGAACCCCAAAGTGTTACCGAACTGGCTCCACTGGTTTTAGCATCATCAAACTTTCTAATTAGGGCTGGCAGAACGTGTGAGTTCTCAAGGTCGAAATTGTCACCTGGGCCATACATGTTGGTGGGCATCGCAGATATCCAACGGTGGCCAAATTGGTTTCTATAAGCCTGGACAAGCTTTAGCCCAGAGATCTTGGCTAGGGCATAGGCCTCGTTGGTCTTCTCAAGCTCTCCAGTTAGCAGATACTCTTCACGAATCGGTTGCTGTGCAAACTTTGGATAAACACAGGAAGAGCCAAGGAAAAGAACTCTCTCTATTCCTGCAGCATGAGCGCCGTCGAGAAGGTTGGTTTCAATCTGTAAGTTCTGAGACAGAAACTCCACAGGATAAGTGTTGTTGGCCTGAATGCCACCGACCTTGGCGGCAGCAATAATGACCGCATCTGGCTTTTCCTTAGCTAGGTACGCAAATACTGCAGCTCTGTCCAACAAGTCGAGCTCAGCTCTTGTTTGCCCAACAAAGACGTGCTTGGAGTCTTTTTCAATTTCCCGAACAGTTGCTGAACCAACTAGGCCACGGTGACCTGCCACATAGATTTTCATGTTTTCTTCCGAGGCTTAGCTTTTTTGGATACGAGTACCTTTTTAGGGGCACTGGTCTTTCTCTTCTTAGGTGCTGTTGCTGAAGAAGCAACGGATGCGGTTTCTTT
>WLDW01000130.1 GCA_009704605.1 Actinomycetota bacterium | reverse complement strand
TGACTGGAAGTAACCCAACGGCCGCTCGGCCAACGGTGGTCTTACCCGAACCACTCTCTCCAACTAATCCCAAGACTTCGCCTGGCCGAATTTCGAGATTTATGTCTTTAGCAGCCAGAAACGCGGGAACCCTTCCGCGCTTAGGGTACTGGATTGAAACTTTGCTAAACGCCAGCACGGGCTGAGTATCCGCCGTTGCCTTCGCTGCAATTGCCTTACCTTGACCTAACGACGGGACCGCGCCTAGTAACTCTTTGGTGTAAGTGTGCTTTGGCGACTTGTAAATGTCTCGAGCAGTTCCCTGCTCAACCATTTCACCATCTTTCATAACCAAAACTCGGTCCGCCAAGTCTGCAACTACTCCCATGTCATGTGTGATTAACAAAATTGCAGAGTTCAAGCGTTTGTGTAGGTCTCGGAGGAGATCGAGAATTTCTGCCTGAATTGTTACGTCCAGTGCAGTTGTCGGCTCGTCAGCAATCAGCAATTTTGGATCACAAGAAATGGCCTGTGCAATCATGGCACGCTGACGCTGACCACCTGATAGCTGATGTGGGTATGAATCAAACACCTTTACGGGGTCTGGCAAATCAACCATCTCTAGCAGCTCAATGGCACGTTCCTTGGCGGCCTGATTCGTCATGTTGAAGTGAACCCTTAGCGTTTCCACGATTTGGAATCCGATTGTGTAAACCGGGTTTAGAGCCGTCATTGGCTCTTGGAAAATCACTGCAATTCCACTGCCACGAATTTCACGAAGCCTCTTAGGGCTTGCGGTCATTAGCTCTTCGCCGACCAACTTAACGCTGCCGGAAACACGTCCATTCTGGGGAGTAAGTCCCAGCAGCGCCATCGAACTAGCGGATTTTCCAGAGCCAGACTCTCCAACAATTGCGAGCACCTCACCCCCGGAAATTTCGTAGGAAAGCATCTTGGCAGCAGGGATCCATTCACCTTCGACCCAGAAGTCAACGCCCAGATTCTCAACTTTGAGAATTACTCCAGTTGTTTCAGCCATTAGCAGCATTCTCCTTCGGGGTAAGCAAGTTGTGTGAGAATGCCTTTATGGATAGTCACACTCTGCGTTCTAGTTCTGGTCGCATAATGGCGATTGCCGCCATCGCCCTTTCCGCATTGGGAGTAATTGCGCTGGCTGCTGGCGACTGGAGTTTGGTCTTCACTAAATCCTGGGTTTACTTGTGGTTTGGCTATTGCGCTTGGCTGTTGTTTTGGAATCCAAGCATAAGGATCAGTTCTGACGTTGTGGTAATTGACAACGTGTTTAGAATCTTTCAACTCAATTGGTCTTCCATAAACCGTATTGACACGAAATACTCCCTCACCCTGGAAACTAACTTCGGAGTGATTAGAGCTTTCGGAGCTCCCGCTCCATCCAGATACGCTGGATTCATGGCGAGTAGAACTGACGCCGCTCATCTTCCAGAAAGTAGCTTTATTGGAAAAGGTTTGGTGCGACCTGGTGATCTGACCTCGAGTGACTCGGGAGTAGCTGCCTATTTGATTCGAAGTCACTGGGAGATTCTTAGGGACCGGAACGAACTCATCAACAAACCAAAAGTTGAAACCCGATGGGTTGCTTGGCGAGTAATTGTCTTTGCCACTCTTAGCGTTGCAACCATTCTCAGTTTTATTCTTTAGCATTCTTGCCAACCCCTTTTCGGCGAAGGGCACGTTCAAAGCCAGCAAAGATTCCATCCACCTTTACGCGGAACCTACGTTGGCGCGGATCGAAGGCATCTCTCAAGCCATCTCCGATGAAGTTAACGGATAGCGCAATAATGATGAGGAACAGACCTGGCCACCAGAATAGCCATGGCCGAGTCGAGAACGCCTCTTGATATTCCGAGATGATCTGCCCCAAAGAGATGTCTGGGGCCGTGATACCGAAGCCAAGATAACTAAGTGATGATTCGAGCAAAATGGCGGAACTCATCAACAGTGTCGTGTTGACGATTATTACCCCAATGGCATTGGGGAGTATGTGCTTGAAGATTATGCGCCAAGGTCCTGCCCCCGCTACCCTCGCCGCATCGACAAATTCCAGTTCCCGCAGGGACAAGAATTCTGCCCTGACTAGACGAGAGAGCCCCGTCCATAGAAACAGGCCTAAGAAGAAGGCAAGGAAAAGTGCGCTTCCGCCACCGAAGGCCTTTCCAATTACCGCGCCAAGGATTAGCACCGGGATGATAATAATGACGTCCGTTAGACGCATCAGAACAGAATCAATCCAACCCCGGAAAAACCCTGCGATTGATCCAATGAGGACTCCAATAGCTGTTGTGAGTATTGCGATTACAAACATTACAATCAGCGACTGTTGGATTCCGCGCATTACTCGAGCAAAAACATCCTTACCCAGAGTGTCTTGGCCGAATGGGTGATCCCCAATAGCAAAAGGGAACAAGCTGGCTGTTGGGGTACCTCCCGGGGTAGCAAGGTCGTAGTTCTCATACCAGTTGTACTTCCACCAACCTGGGATTCTCCAGCCATCGATGGCAAAATTCCCAGAGTCGTCAACATATAACTTTCCAGAGCCGCCAAGTATTGTTCCTACGGAACTAAACGAGAGAACCGTAATCGCGATTATCGCAATGAGGCCTACTAGGGCACCTCTATGTTTGAAAAAGCGACGCCGAATTAACTGTCCTTGGCTAACTCCAATTTCGCCTGGCCTTGGGAGATTTTCTAAAGTGCTCATCTATCCTCCCTAGCTCAATCTAATTCTCGGGTCGAGGGACGTGTAAGCAACGTCAGCGATCAGGTTGAAAACCACCGCAACCAATCCAGTGATTAGAAACACGCCCATTACAAGGTTGAGGTCGACCGCATTTAGACCCAGGTTAAACAGCGAACCCATCCCCTGCCAAGCAAAAATTCGCTCAGTAATGATCGCTCCTCCGATTAACCCACCGATGTCGAATGCGACGATGGTCACAATCGGAATCATCGCGTTTCTAAAGGCGTGGCGCATAATTACTGTCCGTTCGGCCAAACCCTTCGCGCGGGCAGTTCGAACGTAGTCTTGGTTCAGAACTTCAAGCAAACTTGATCTCGAATATCTCGTGTAGGCAGCTAGTGAACCTATTGACAGCGCAGCCGTTGGCAGCAGTAAGTGACCGAAGCTATCCAACATTTGGAACCACATGTCTCCTGGCAGATTTGGTGTTGAGGCACCTATGGTAGAAATTATCCCCTTCGCCTGAGGGATCATCAGCTGATAGTCAGACCACACCTGTAG
>WLDW01000013.1 GCA_009704605.1 Actinomycetota bacterium | reverse complement strand
GGTTTTCCATGGAGTCTCTAATCTTGAACGTCGCCGCTGGTGGGGCCGGTGGTTCTGCATTTTTTGTGCAGTTTTTTCCGCTCCTGCTGATCTTTGTCGATACCTGATTTTTTGCCAGCAGCATGGTGCCCGATTTCCTGGTCAATAAGCTCCGTTAGACCTTCTCTTACTCCAACCGGAGATACCAGCAACGTCTTGAACTTTGCCTCTGGGGCGTAACCCGAGAGGTGATTGAACAACTTGGTGAGATCCTCACCAACTTCTTCCCTAGAGGTCAGTAGCCCAAAGTCTTCATATACCCTTGCTGTCTTTGGGTTGTAGTTTCCGGTTCCGATGTGACAGTAGCGAACTAGCTGGCCAGCTTCTTGCCTAATTACGAGTGCAAGCTTGCAGTGAGTCTTCAAACCAACCATTCCATAGACAACGTGAACTCCAGCTTGCTCGAGCTTTCTAGCCCAAGTGATGTTGTTCTGCTCGTCAAAGCGAGCCTTGATCTCTACTAGAGCTAATACCTGCTTGCCAGCCTGAGCAGCTTGAATCAGAGCGTCAACAACGGGGGAATCACCAGAGGTTCTGTAAAGAGTTTGCTTGATAGCCAACACATCTGGGTCTTGCGCTGCCTGCTCCAAAAATTCCTGCACGCTAGTGGAAAAAGACTCATAGGGGTGGTGAACCAAAAGCTCACGCTTTTTTAGAACGCTAAAGACATCCAGTTCTTCGTCGTCTCTTGGGCGAAGGTATCTGTTGGTAAGTACTTGGTGTGGTCGATTGCGAAGTTCAGGTCTAGGTAGTGATGCAATGTCCTGCAATCCGGTTAGATCTAGCGGCGATGGCAAGGTGTAAACATCCTGGCTTGAAATATCTAGTTCTCTAACCAGTAACTCAAGGACTTGCGGGTTCATGTCATTGGCAATTTCAAGTCGAACAGGAGGACCGAATCTTCTTCGAAGCAACTCTTTCTCCAGAGCTAGTAGAAGGTTTTCTCCCTCGTCCTCGTCTACGTCTAGATCTTCGTTCCTGGTCACTCGGAAGTTGTGGTGCTGAACTACTTCCATTCCAGGAAACAACAAAGAGATGAATTCACCGATTACATCTTCGAGCGGAACGTAACGCACCTCTGAGGTGTCGTCTTTGGCTGGAATCAAAACAAATCTTGGAAGTAGCGGTGGCACCTTTACTCTCGCAAAGTGCTCGCCCGGAGTTCCGGCCTTCTTTAGAACAACTGCAAGGTTTAGCGAGAGACCTGAGATGTATGGAAATGGATGAGCTGGGTCTACTGCTAGTGGAGTCAGAACTGGAAAAATGTGATCTTCAAAAAAGCTCTGCAGATGCTGCTTTTCATCGTCTCTGAGTTCTGGCCAGCGAACTAGATGAATTCCGTTTTTCTCTAGCTCCGGTTCAATCACGTCAAGAAACAGGTGTGCGTGGCGAAGTTGTAATTCATGAGCTTCTTTAGAAATACTGCTCAAAACTTCTTTTGGAGATAAACCAGATGGGCTTCTAACTGCCAGCCCTGTTGCTAGTCGACGCTGAAGACCTGCGACTCGAACCATGAAAAACTCATCCATGTTGGACGCAAAAATGCTTAGGTAATTTACTCGCTCAAGAAGTGGAATAGAGCTGTCCTCGGCCATTTCTAGAACACGACGGTTAAATGCCAGCCAGCTGAGCTCACGATCCAGGTAGCGATCGGGCGCCAGACCATCGGGTGAGGCGGGCAGGGTAATAGCCATGGTTTCTTCGGACATAAACCAATATTGACACGGCTAGCTGTCCTGTTGGTTAAATCTTTTTGAACTAAGCGTCTACCAGGTCCGAATCTGTTGGGTTAAAGCGGTATCCCACATTTCGAACAGTAGAAATGAGCCCTTCTAGGTCTCCTAATTTGGCCCGAAGCCTTCGAATATGGACATCAACTGTTCTACTTCCACCGAAGTAGTCATAACCCCAAACTTCACTCAATAGCTGATCTCTTGAAAAAACTCTGCCTGGGTGCTGAGCAAGAAATTTTAGCAATTCAAATTCTTTATAGGTCAAATCAAGGGGCTTGCCGTGAACTTTTGCCGAGTAGCTTGACTCATCGATTACTACACCAGACGCATTGATTGTGTTGACATCTTTTTCTGCACGATACTTTGCTATTGCAAGTCGAATACGTGCTTCAACTTCCGCTGGACCTGCGGAGTCAAGAATTATGTCATTCGAGCCCCACTCGTGATTCATCGCAGCAAGGCCACCCTCCGCCAAAACAACAATCAGCGGTGTGGAGATTCCAGTTGAGACGAGAACTCGCGCCATGGCTTTTGCTGAAGCAAGGTCTTTTCTAGCATCAAGAAAAACTAGGTCATGCTCTGGTGCACTGACCAGACTCGCGGGTTCTGCGGGTATGTATCTAACCCGATGACTCAGAAGCGAGAGGGCAGGCAGGGCAACTTGTTCTGACGCTGAGGTCAAAACCAGTAGCTGTGCCATCTCACACCTCAAATCTTTGTGCCAAGTTTAGCCCGCACGGCAGGTGGCTAAGGCATGATTGAGATATGTCCAAACAGTGGGGTCAAATCCTAAGCATCTGGGTAATTGTTGCCGTGCTAGCTGTTTGGGCAATCGCATCCCAGGTGGCCCTAACAGCTCCAGAGTGGTTTGGCACGATTCTTGCCGGTTCGGTTGCTTTGGTCTCGCTGTACCACCTGTTTCGGGCCAAGCCTGAGGGCATTGTTCGCAAGCTTGTCTACGTGGGAGGCGGAAGCTATCTGATCCTGGCCATCGCTACTGCCTACGTGTTTTTGGCAAGTTAGACTAGAAGCATGCTTGCACTTGAAATCTTTTTCACTGGCCTTTTGGTTTTGGCAGCTTTGGCCATAGGTTCGATTTCTATTTTGGTTCTATACAAATTATTTAAAGGACAAAAATAGTTGTTGGTTGTGCCAGAGGGCTTACCCCTGGAACTAACCCCCTTCGCCTTCCTGGTAGGAAAGTGGTCCGGTTCAGGAGTCATCTCCTACACTCACAACGCTGACAAAGCCGACCAGGAATTTACTCAATCTGTGGAGTTTTCCTACGACAATCAATCGGTCTTGGGCTATGTCTCAAAATCCACACTGAGCGATGGAACTTCACTACCAACTGAGGTTGGCTTTTGGCGACTAGCAAAGACCCCAGAGTCTTCCGATCACGGGCCAGGACTTCTTCCAGGAACTGGAGCTAAATCGATTACCACCCACGAGCAACTCGAGACTCTTCGGAACAAAGATGGCGGCTTTGACATTGAAGTATCAATTTTGCATCCGAGTGGCATTAGCGAGCTATACATCGGTCAAATCAAAGGCGCTCGAGTAGATCTTGCAACCGATGCGGTTTTGAGATCAAAGTCATCGAAAGACTATCGAGCAGCAACTCGCATGTTTGGCCTAGTCGAAGGTGCGCTGCTATGGGTCTGGGATATCGCAGCCCTTGGAAACCCAATGGCCTCCCACGCTTCAGCCAGACTCGAAAGGGCAAAGTAGTTGCAAGTAAAACAGCACTACGGTAATCCAATGATCGAGCAGCGAAGTCTGTTCGAAGGTGATTCGGTGTGCCTAATGGATCCAGTCGGGATCATTTGCGTTTCTGGTCTTGATCGATTGACTTGGCTACATTCCCTACTCAGTCAAAACCTCAAGAACCTAAAACCTGGCGAATCCGCCGAAGCATTGCTACTTGACCCGCAGGGTCACATCGAACAACTGATCAAAATTATTGATGATGGCGAATCTAGTTGGTTGATGGTAAATCAGGAAAACACCGAAGCACTTCTTTCCTGGCTTAGCAAGATGGTGTTTCGAATGAAAGTTGGTCTTACAGATCGATCTACTGATTATGCTCTTGTGGGGGCAACCAAGCCAAAGCCTGAGCTAGCTTTTGTTTCTAATTCTCAACCGCTGGTTTGGAAGGACGGATGGCCAGGAGTAACTACCGGCGGTTATCGATACTCGACTAGGGAAGTTAAGTACTCATGGTTCGAGCATCTTGTTGAAGCGAGCCAGCTAGATAAGTTATTGTCTCAGGCCAGCCTTGCTGGAACCATGGCTGCTGATGCACTTCGTGTAGCTGCAGGACGCCCGCTTGCCGCATCAGAAATTGACGAAAAGTCACTGCCACATGAGTTGGATTTGCTATCAACCGCTGTGCACTTATCTAAGGGTTGTTATCGAGGTCAAGAATCAGTAGCCAAAGTTCACAACCTAGGTCATCCTCCAAGAAGACTTACCTTCTTACACCTGGATGGCTCGGAGCATTCGCTACCCGATGTTGGCGACGAGGTTCGAGTGTCTGGTGAAGACAAAGTTGTTGGAAAGGTAACCTCAGCAGCGCAGCACTTTGAAATGGGACCGATTGCCTTGGCGGTTATTTCCCGTTCGGTCGCTGAGGATGCCTCCCTAGAAGTTAGCTCCAGTGGGGGATTAATTACGGCCACTCAGGAGATCATTGTTCCGCAGTCAGCCGGCAAGGTAGTTGAAGTCCCCAAACTTCCTCGCCTCAAACTAGGTGGCGCAAGCAAAGCGCCTAAACTTGGAGAATAATGACTACTCAACACACGCTCATACTTCTTCGCCACGGTAACAGCACCTGGAATCAGAAGAACTTATTCACTGGTTGGGTAGATGTTGATCTCAGTGACCAGGGCAGGCAAGAAGCCAAGAGGGCAGGAGAGCTATTGGCCGAATCTGGCCTTGAGCCCGACCTTCTTTATACCTCTTTACTGAAGCGGGCTATCAACACTGCAAATATAGCTTTGGATACCGCCGATCGTGGCTGGATTGACGTTAAGCGCTCTTGGAGACTAAATGAGCGTCACTACGGCGCTTTGCAAGGCAAAGACAAAGCTCAGACTTTGGAGACTTACGGCCCTGAGCAATTCCAGCTATGGCGCAGAAGCTTTGATGTTCCACCACCGCCAATAGAGGACGGGGACCAGTACTCACAGGCAGGCGATAAGCGTTACCAAAGTCTAGGTAGTGATCTTCCTCGCACCGAATGCCTGAAAGATGTTTTGGTTAGATTCCTTCCAATCTGGGAAGAAATCAAATCGGACCTAAGTGCCGGTAAGACCGTGTTGGTTACCGCTCACGGAAACTCACTACGTGCATTTGTGAAGCTACTGGATGGAGTCTCCGATGAAGACATTGCCGAGCTAAACATTCCAACCGGTATGCCATTGGTTTACAAACTGAATGCTAAGTTCGAGCCAATAGTTAAAGGCGGAGAATATTTAGATCCTGCGGCTGCAGCAGCTGGACAAGCAGCCGTTGCCAATCAAGGCAAAAAGTAAAGAACTATTCGGTCTCGTGCCACTCACCGGTGGTTAGGTAAGTTACCTTGCTTGAGATGTCTACGACGTGGTCTGCAAAGCGCTCGAAGTAGCGGCTTGCCAAAGTTACGTCAACTGTAAACATTGCGTTTTCTTTCCAGTTGTCTGAAAGAACTACTTCAAATACGCTTCGGTGCAGCTCGTCAACTCTCTCGTCTTCAGCTTGAATAGCTCTAGCCAAATCGACGTCTGCATTCTGCAGAACCTCTGTAAGTTTCTTTGCTAGCTGTATGTCCAGTGCGCTCATCTCTTCGAAAGTCTTCCTCAAAGAGTCAGGAACAGCAGAACCTGGAAAGCGGTAACGGGCTATGGAAGCTAGGTGGCAGGCCAGAGCGCCCATGCGCTCTAAGCTTGCGCTGATTCGCAGTGCAGACACCAACACTCTCAGGTCTCTGGCTACGGGGGACTGGCGGGCCAAGATCTTGATGACAAGTTCATCCAGAGCCAGAGCTTTATCCTCATTAGCGTCCGAAATCTCAAGGGCCTGATCGGCCTGGGAAACGTTGTTGGTTAGGAAAGCTTCAGTGGCTTTTTCAAGGATTGTGACTACGGAACGAGAAATGTCGACTAGGCGCTCCTGAACCTCTAGCAGTTCACTTTGGAATACCTCGCGCATCGATGTTTCCCTTCTTTGATTTACTTAGTGAATATCCCACCCGTTGGTTAACGGGAGCCAAATAAACACCAAACCTAGTTCAAAATTACCTCTATTTTCGAGGTTTTTGGCACTTTGAGCGCTTTCGCGGGTCATATGGTTAACAATGTGAACACATTGGGTCTTGCGGCAATCATTCTCGGCGGTGTGCTGATTCTGATTCTTGGAGCTGCGCTTGGCTGGATCGTTAGCAAGCGTTCGTTAAAGTCCAGTGAATCGAAGCTATCCATTCCAGATCTCGTTGCGGAAGTTCTGGAGCTAATGGGTTCCGTAGGAATTGTCGTCGAAGGATCAAACAAGGTAGTTGGGACCAACAGTTGGACTGAATCTTACGGTCTGGTCTCCCGGGGATTGCTTGTTCACGGTGAGCTAATTGAACTTGCTCAACGCGCCAAGTCTGGATCAGAAATTGAATCCTTCGAAGGAATCTTGCGAGTGGGCCTAGCTAAGGAAAAAGTGTCCGTAGCAGCAAAGGCGAAGTTGGTTGAGGGCGACTACGTTGTATTGGTTCTAGAGGATCGAGGCAGCGACATTCGACTAGACAAAACAAGACGTGACTTTATAGAAAACATCTCGCACGAATTGAAAACACCTATCGGTGCAATTGCGCTGCTTTCAGAAGCCATCCAAGAAGCTGGAGACGATCGTGCTGCTGTTGCGAAGTTTGCGTCTAGCTTAAATAAGGAATCCAGCAGACTTACCTTTTTGGTACAAGACATCATCAAACTTTCTAGGCTTCAATCTGAAGAGGTAATTGCTGACGCAGAGCTTATTGACCTCAATGAGGTTGTTGCTGAGGCAATTGATCGAAACGAACAGCTTGCCGCAAATAGAAAAATTAGATTAGTTACTGAACAAGCTCCACCACTCGAGGTTTTTGGAAACAAAGAAATGTTGATCACCGCGGTAAAGAATCTTGTTGAAAATGCCATCAGTTACTCTGATCAGGGAACCAGTGTTGGAATTGGCTGCAGCACTAAAGATTCAATTGCTGAAATCGCGGTGACAGACTCAGGTTCTGGAATCTCCCCCGAGCATCAGGAGAGAATTTTTGAACGCTTCTACCGAGCCGATCCCTCGAGATCAAGAGAAACCGGAGGCACCGGTCTTGGCCTTAGCATCGTCAAGCACGTCGCCAAGATTCACCGCGGAGAGGTAAAGCTTTTCTCCCAGGTGGGGGTTGGTTCGACTTTCACCCTCCGGGTTCCGCTAGCAACAGCCTCAGATCCGGCAACTGGCACCATCGACCTAGTTAGGGAAGGAAAGTAATGGCCAAAGTCTTGGTTGTTGAAGACGAGCAGTCCCTTCGGGAGGCTCTGGTGTTTTTCCTCGAAAAGGAAGGCCATGACGTATCGATCGCAGTCGACGGCGAAGAAGCATTACAGGTCTTTGAGAAATCAGGAGCTGACATAATCTTGCTCGATCTAATGCTTCCAAAAATTGACGGGAACCAGGTTTGTAAACAGATTAGACAAAGTTCCAATGTTCCAATCATCATGCTCACCGCCAAAGACTCTGAAATTGACAAGATTGTCGGGCTTGAAATAGGAGCCGATGATTACATCACCAAGCCTTACTCCACCAGGGAATTGCTTGCCAGAATCAAAGCAGTACTGAGAAGACAGGTGGAGCCTCCAATAACAGTGGAGTCAGTGCTGATTGCCGGTGAGCTTCGCTTGGATTCTGATCGCCATGTGGTGACGCTAAATGGGAATGCGCTGACTTTGCCACTCAAAGAATTTGAGCTACTCGAGCTACTGATGGAAAACGTAAATCGCGTTTTGACCCGAGGGCAGATTATTGATCGCGTCTGTGGATCAAACTACTTTGGTGACACCAAGACCTTGGATGTCCACATCAAGAGACTTCGCTCAAAAGTTGAAGAAGATCCTGCTAGACCAAAATACATTCAGACTGTTCGAGGCTTGGGTTACAAGCTCGAAGTTTAGTTCTCTTCGGCCTCTTCAAGTTGCTGTGCTTCTAGCTGCTCTAGTAACAGTTGATATTCAGATAGAGTCCCATCCAAAACTGGCACTTGGATTGTTCCGCTAATACTGTCGCTTTCTAACAAGAAGAACTTTGCAGTTTGACCTGGAACTTCAACAACTGGAAGCTCGACGGCAGGGTTTCCGTTATAGCCAAAGTCAATTTTGGATCCAGCTGGAACATCAAAGAAGACATCGGTTCGCTCATCGGTTGCTGGGTCGACATACTGAAGCTTCACTCGGATGTCCGAAGTTGCTGTGCTCACCAAGGAGCCAATCAAGAAGCCTCGACCACTATCGCCCACCAGGTAGATAAAGTTACGAGCCTTCACGGATTCAAGGTCAATTTGCTGGCCGTCGCTGGGGGAGTAAGGGTCCAAAGAAGACACGTTGCCGGTCAGGCTGCAGGCGCTCAAGCCAAGAGTCATGGCTGTTGCGGCCAAAGCGATTGTGATCCGACGAACTAGCAATGATCCTCCTAATTGGGCATTACTTCCTAGTTTACGGCAGTAATAAAGGCCTTAGCTGTGGTAAAATAGTGGTTTCTGAAGGGAATCCAACACATGAAGTTCGAGGTTGGCGAAACCGTCGTTTATCCACATCACGGCGCAGCAAAAATCGTAGAGGTTAAAAACCGAAACATCCGTGGCGCAACCCAAAAGTACCTTCAGCTGAAGGTTGCCCAGGGGGATCTGACCATTTGGGTCCCAGCCGCCAACGTTGAGATGGTGGGTGTTCGAGATGTCATCGACCGCAAGGGTGTTCAGCAGGTTTTCGATGTATTGCGCGCTGAGTTTATTGAAGAGCCAACCAACTGGTCCAGAAGATACAAGGCCAACCTAGAAAAGCTAGCTTCCGGTGACGTAGTCAAGGTTTCTGAGGTTGTCAGAGATCTATGGAGAAGAGATCAGGACCGCGGACTCTCTGCTGGTGAAAAGCGCATGCTTGCTAAGGCGCGTCAGATTCTAGTTTCAGAGCTGGCTCTTGCTAAAAAGACCGACGAAGAAAAAGCCGGTGTCTTGCTAGATCAAGTTCTGGCTTCCTAGGAAAGCCCAGAACGATGACCCAACGCTCAGTAGCGGTGGTGCTACTAGCTGCAGGTAAGGGTGAGCGCCTAGGTGCTAAAGCCCCTAAAGCTTTCGTTGAACTAGCCGGAAAATCACTTCTAGAACACAGCGTTTTCCGCGCGCTCGCAACCGACAACCTCAAGCAGCTAATAATTGCTGTCCCAGAATCTCACCTAACGCAAACTCTGGAATTTGAAAAACAGCTTTCTAACCAAGGTGTAGACATTCGAGTAGTTGTCGGAGGTGCCACCAGGCAGCAATCAGTTTCCGAGTCTTTGGCGGTTCTTGGAGGCGGAATAGACATTGTTTTAGTTCACGACTCGGCTAGATCACTAGCGTCCACCGATTTATTTAATCGGGTAGCGCAAGCGGTATTTGACAACCAGATTGGCGTGATTCCAGCACTGCATGTTGCGGACACAATAAAAAGGTACAAAGGCGATGTAATTCAAGAAACAATCGAACGTTCAGATCTGGTTCGCGCCCAGACACCGCAGGGATTCCCAGCAAGCGTTTTGGTAGCAGCACATGTGGGGGCGGCGCAAGAATTCACTGATGACGCTGCACTTGTTCAGTCAATTGGCGGCACTGTCATGATGATCGAGGGCGAAGAACAAGCCATGAAGATCACTACCGCCGAGGATTTCGAGAGAGCGCAGACATATCTATTGGCTCACGCCAGAACTGGCATTGGGTCTGATGCCCATCGCTACAGCGAAGACAAGTCCAAGACTCTTTACCTTGGAGGTTTGGAGTGGCCAGGGGAACTAGCCCTGGAAGGTCACAGCGACGGCGATGTTATTTCCCACGCAATTGTTGACTCACTGTTGTCAGCTGCAAACCTTGGCGACATAGGGTCGAATTTTGGAGTAGACCGTCCTGAGTATTCAGGTGCTTCAGGGGAAGTTTTCCTGAAGGCGACACTTGAGCTATTGAAAGATCAAGATTTTGAGCCAGTGAATGTTTCCGTGCAGCTAATTGGAAATCGACCAAAGCTTGCACCAAGAAGATTGGAAGTTGAAACTCATCTTGGGGCCATTATTGGTGCCCCGGTGAGTGTTTCAGCTACCACCACCGATGGAATGGGATTTTTGGGAAGCGACGAAGGGCTGGCGGCTGTGGCCACCAGTTTGGTGCGAAAGGTAGGCTTGGGCTCGTGAACCTGAAGCTCTTTGATTCCAAAACCCAGTCTCTAAAGGACTTCGTACCTTTAGAAAAAGGCAAGGTTGGAATTTACCTATGCGGACCGACGGTCCAGTCGATGCCTCACCTCGGTCACTTGCGATCAGCACTTGTATATGACCAGCTAGTTCGCTGGTTCCAAACTCTTGGTAATGACGTGACTCTTATTAGGAACGTCACAGATATCGATGACAAGGTTTTGGATAACGCCAAAGCGGAAGATAGATCCTGGTGGGGTCTAGCTTTTGAATGCGAACAGGCTTTTGCTAGTGCCTATCGCAAGATCAACATCGGAACCCCTAGCTATGAACCAAGGGCAACTGGCAACATCATGGAAATGATTGAGCTAATTCAGTTGCTAATTTCCAAGGGTCACGCTTACCAGGTAGAGAACTCAGCTGATGTTTTCTTTAGCGCTAGTAGCTGGAAAAGCTATGGCGAGCTTACGAATCAAGCCAAAGATGACCTAATTGCAGACACTGAAGCTGATTCCAGAGGCAAGAAAGACCCTAGAGATTTTGCTCTTTGGAAAGCCCACAAAGACTCTGAGCCATTGGATGCTTCCTGGGATTCACCGTTTGGAAGAGGCAGACCTGGCTGGCACATCGAATGCTCGGCAATGAGCGTGAAGTACCTGGGCACTCAGTTTGACATTCACGGCGGCGGGTTAGATCTTCGTTTCCCACACCACGAAAATGAACTTGCCCAATCTCGCGCCGCGGGACATGAGTTCGCGAACTACTGGCTACACAACGGGCTAGTAAACGTTGCCGGAGCAAAGATGAGTAAGTCTGCCGGTAACTCGATTTTGGTAAGTGATGTTCTAACCGATTCAAATGCATTGGCACTTCGTTACTACCTAGGTTCTGCCCACTACCGTTCTGTTTTGGATTACAACGAAGGCGTGATTCAAGAAGCAGAAGCTGCCATTGAACGAATCGCTTCTTTCTTGCAACGTGCCGGACGAAAACTAGCCGAGAGCAAAGAACTAGAAGGCTCCACCTGGGCAGCTAGCTCGCTACCCAAGAAATTCATCCATGCCATGAATGACGATCTCAATATGCCATCGGCACTTGCAGTGCTGCACGAAACTGTCAGAGCTGGAAACACAGCTTTGGATGCCGACAATATGAAAGATGCATCCGAGGCATACTTTGCAGTGCTGGGTATAGTGAACGTGCTGAACATCAACCCGCTGGATGCAATTTGGCAAACTAAGGGATCAGAGGATGAGGCCCTTTCGGCCTTAGACAAATTGGTTCAGTCACTAATCGAGCAAAGAAAACTAGCAAGAGACAACAAAGAATTTGAAACTTCTGATCGCATCCGCGATCAGCTCAAGATCGCTGGAATCATCCTTGAGGATGAAGCTGGCT
>WLDW01000129.1 GCA_009704605.1 Actinomycetota bacterium | reverse complement strand
AACGTCGCTTCCAGATACCCTGTGCCCCAAACCAATAAGAATCCGCGCAATACCGCTCATTCCGGATCCACCAATGCCAATGAAATGTACATTGCCAAGACTGTTTGGAACCGGAACAGAGTAATCGGGTTTAATCATCTCCTTGACACTACCTCTTCGATCAAGGCGACAAATCGCTCGGTTCCATCTAGCACACCGGCTTGCTTGGCCGATTCTGACATTTGGGCGAGCCGCTTTGAATCCGAAATCAAAGGGATTAATGTCGCCCTCACATACTGCTCATCAAATTCCTTATCAGTGGCTGTTATGGCGCCGCCGGCAGCAAGAACATCAAGCAAGTTAAACTTCTGCTCTCCATTACCAACTCCATACGGGATGTAAAGGGCAGGCAAACCAACCGCGGAAAACTCCGAAACCGTTGCAGCCCCTCCGCGAGAAACCGCAAAGTCGCTGGCTGCAATAGCTAACTCCATTTGGTTGACGTAGCGCACCCTCTTATACTCGGGCTCGGATACCTCTGCTAGTTCACTGGATGCTCCAATGATGTGCAGCACTTGAACACCAGCTGCTGCGAGAACGGCTCTAGATCTATCAATTGTTTCGTTGATACTTCTTGCACCCTGCGATCCGCCTGTAACTAGCAGCGTTGTCGTTTGAGCTTTGAGTCCAAAAAACTTTCTTGCAGCTTCAACATCTTTAGACTTTGCCAATGCTGTGATCGCCGGCCGGATTGGCATACCAACAAATTCCGAGGTAACCAGATTGGCAGATCTAAATGCCTTGCCAGCAGCCGAAGCGAAGCGATTGCCTAGACGGTTCGCAATGCCAGGCAGTGCATTCCCCTCATGCAAAATAAGAGGAACTTTCAATTGTTTTGCTGCCATGTAGGCCGGGGCACTCACGTAACCGCCAAACCCGACAACGGCAGAAATATTGTGCTCTTTAATGTAACTCTTCACCTTCATCACACAAGCAAGAAAGCGAAAAGGAAAAGAGATTGCATAAAAACTTATCCTGCGCGGAAAAGGGAGTTTTTCAATAAGTAGCAGTGGTAGTCCCGCCTCTGGAACAAGCCTTGACTCCAATCCAGAACTAGTTCCCAGCACAAAAACTTTATCATCTTGATTTTTTGCTAGCAGTGCCGAAGCAATAGTCAGTAGCGGGTTTACATGCCCCGCTGTGCCGCCACCCGTTAAAAGATAATTAGTCATCGCCTGTTAGACCTAGAGCCGTTTCGATGATTGTCTTTCTCAATCGCCAGCACTATCCCAATTGCTCCAAGCGTGGCTATCAATGATGAGCCACCAGCGGAAATCAATGGCAGAGGAACTCCTAGAACAGGTAAAACGCCAAGCACAACGGCAATGTTCACTGCGGATTGAGAAACAATCCAGACGATTACACCAATGATTGCGATTCTGCCGAAACTCGAATCAGATCTGTTCATTATCCCGATGAGTGAAGAAACTAGCAGCGCAAAAATTCCAATCACCACTAAAGCTCCGATGAGGCCAAGCTCTTCACCGATAACGGCAAAGATAAAGTCGTTTTCCACTTCAGGAATCCAGGACCATTTCATCTTGGAATTGCCTAGGCCAACCCCAAACACTCCCCCGGCAGCTAGGGCCCAAGTGCCATGTTCGTACTGCCAGTTGAAAGCGTCAGACGAGGCAGCGTCAGGATTAAGCCATGCGTTAATCCTCGCCATACGTGAGGCGCTCGAAAACGCAGCTAACGCACCTGCAATCGCCACTCCAACAAAGACTTGAACCAAGGGCCTGAGTGGTGCTCCAGCGATAACTAGGGTGCCGAAGACGATGAGGGCAATAATGATTGCTGTACCTAGGTCCCTACCCAGCATCACAAGCGCCAACGCAGCGCCACCAACAATTAGTACTGGGAGCAACACCCTTCTCGGGTCATCAAGCTCATGCTCTCGGTTACTGACAAACCAGGCAATGTACATAATTAGAGAAACTTTTAGAAACTCTGCTGGCTGAAGGGTGAATCCAGCAATAGAAATCCAGTTGGTGTTTCCGTTAACTGTGATGCCAAGAAACGGAACCGAAAGCTGAAGGGCAAATCCTAATACCACGGCCGCCTTCACCAGATTCTGGATCACTTTGAGCTTGAGACTTGAGATGAAAAGCATCACCCCGAGACCAACCACGGCATAAAGCGACTGCCTAGAAAAGACGTAAAAAGCGTCTCGGTTTGCAACTAGCGAATCGATTGACGACGAAGAAAGCACCATTACTAGGCCAAAAACAACAAGAAAGCCGGTGAGTCCTGCAAGTCGGTAGAAATAAATCGACTCCGCCTGGAAGTTATCCCGAAGCCACTCGGCAATTCTTTGACGCCAATCACCCTTGGGGTGAAATGATTTGGCTTTCTTTCCAGCTGTTACTTTGGATCTTCTCGAGTCCTTTACTTTAGGCAATTGTGCCTCCAACTATTTTCACAACCGCTTCCTTGAACTTCATGCCGCGATCTTGGTAACTTTCAAACTGATCCATTGACGCTGCTGCTGGGGCAAGTAAAACCACGTCACCGGATACTGCGGAGCTTCTAGCCAATTCAACTGCTCGTTCCATGATATTCTCGCCATCGGCAACTTCGGTCACGGAGACAGCGGGAGCTAGCCTCGCGAAATGCTCAAGAATTTCCTTACGATTTGCACCTATTACAACGGCTGAACGCAAGCGCTTGGCGAACTTTGCAATCAAGCCCGAAATGTCGACTCCCTTTAGCTGTCCACCAAGAATCCAGACAACGCTCTCAAAGGAAGATAGCGAAGCTGTTGCAGCGTGAGCGTTGGTTGCTTTGGAGTCATTAATGTAGCGAACACCACCGTGTTCCAACACGAGCTCGATTCGATGCGAAGAAACGCGGAAGTTCCGTAACGCCTCTCTACAGGCAGCAGGTGGCACCCCAAAGGACCTTGCCAGCGCAGTTGCTGCCGCAATGTTGCTAAGTAGGTGTGGTGTAAGAACGCCCAATCCATTAAAGTCTTCAAGGCTGGCAATCTCCAAAGCGCTATCGGCGCGTTGGTCCAGAAAGGCTCGGTCGACTAAGAATTCGTCGACGTATCCAACATTGCTAGGTTTTGGTGTTCCGAGTCCAAAACCAATTGCTCTGGCACCGTCCTGCACGGTGGCAGACTGAACCATCTGTTCAGTAGCGGTATCTTCGAGGTTGTATATGCAGGCAACTTTTGTCCCATGATAAATGCGCTCCTTGCTGAGTCGATATGCCTCAAAACTGCCGTGCCAATCTAGATGATCTTCGGCAATGTTTAGGCATGTGGCGCTAAATGGCTCGATGTGGTT
>WLDW01000128.1 GCA_009704605.1 Actinomycetota bacterium | reverse complement strand
GGTTGTTAGCTCGCTAATTCTTGGAGGCTTGTTTCCTTGGGCAGTTCAAACTTTCCAGGTAATTCCAAATGAGCGAGTTTTGGAATCTCCTTACATTCAAAGAAACCTAGATGCCACCTCTAAGGCTTTTGGAATCGACACGGTAGAGCGCGTTGAATACAACGCCGTTGTTGACGCTGAGCCAGGAGCCCTTCGTGAGGATGCCGAAACCACAGCTTCAATTCGAATCTTGGACCCGGCTCTTGTTAGCTCATCATTTAGACAGCTCGAGCAGTTCCGTCAGTACTACAACTTCCCAAACCAGCTAGATGTTGGTCGCTACGAGATCGATGGAAAGGTTCAAGATACGGTTTTGGCGGTTCGTGAACTAAACCAGGCCGGTCTTGGAGACTCGCAGTCTTGGTATAACAACGTGGTTGTTTACACCCACGGATTCGGTGTTGTTGCCGCTTACGGTAACCAGCGCACCCCAGATGGAAAACCAGTATTCATGCAATCTGGTATTCCTTCGGTTGGGCAACTGGGTGATTACGAGCCGCGGGTTTACTTCGGCGAAAGCTCCCCAACCTATTCGATTGTTGGAGCGCCCTCTGGTTCAGAACCTCTCGAGCTAGATTTCCCCGCCGGTGAGGGTGAAAACGATCAGACCTACAACACCTTCTCAGGCTCCGGTGGTCCAATGATTTCTGGAATCATTCCACGCCTTGCCTACGCTCTGAAATTCCAGAGCGAACAGATTCTGTTATCTGATGCCATCAACGCTGAGTCTCAGATTCTTTACAACCGCAACCCGCGTGAGCGCGTTGCCGCTGTTGCACCATTTTTGGAGTTGGACTCAGATCCGTATCCAGCAATTATCGACGGTCAGGTTCTATGGATTGTTGATGGTTACACAACCTCGAACAACTATCCATATTCCAGATCTGAGGATCTAGCCCAAGCCATTGCCGACGCTAATTCACCGAGTGTGTTGCTTCGTGGCGAAGCCAACTACATCAGAAACTCCGTGAAGGCCACCGTCAATGCCTACGACGGAAAAGTGACGCTGTATGAATGGGACGAGAAGGATCCAATCCTGCAGACCTGGAAAAAGGTATTTCCAGACACCATTCGCCCAATGAGTGAAATGTCCGGAGAGCTACTTTCCCACGTTCGTTACCCAGCTGATCTATTCAAGGTTCAGCGTTCAATCTTGGGTAGCTACCACGTTGAAGATGCTGGAGCTTTCTACTCTCAGCAGGATGCTTGGATGACACCGAATGATCCAGTTGGTGGAGCAGGTGTTGGAACCTTGCAGCCTCCTTACTATTTGACAATGCAGGTGCCAGGTACTGACGCACCTGATTTCTCCCTGTATTCGACATTCATCCCTCGCTCCACAGGGGAAGCATCGAGAAACGTGCTAACTGGTTACTTCGTGGCCAATTCTGATGCTGGAACTACAGCTGGAAAGAAGTCCGCAAACTATGGAACGCTAAGGCTTCTGACTCTTCCAAAGAGCACGATTGTTCCAGGACCTGGTCAGGTGCAAAACAACTTCAGCGCCGATTCCAAGGTTTCTCAGCTACTGAACATTTTGAGACAGGGATCAACCAGAGTTCTAAATGGAAACCTACTGACTCTGCCAGTGGGTGGTGGATTGCTTTACGTGCAGCCGGTTTACATCCAGTCCACGGGTGAAACCAGCTACCCGCTATTGCAAAAGATTTTGGTCGCTTTCGGTGATCAAATCGCTTTCGAAGACACTCTTGATGAAGCGCTAACGGTTCTGTTTGGATCTTCTGGAATTCCAGACGAAACAGACCCAGTTGACCCTGCAGATCCAGGTGCTGAGCCTACTGATCCAGAAGCTCCAACCACTGGTTCGGATGCGTTAGCTACCGCTTTGCAGCAAGCACTTGAGGCCATTCAGGAAAAAGATGCCGCTATGGCAGCTGGTGACTGGACCGCATTTGGCAAAGCTGAAGAAAAGCTTCGGAAAGCAATTGAGGCAGCGCTGTCAGCAACTCCATAGTGCACTGGCAGCAAGTGTTCAAAAGTGGTAGATTGAAACTTCGCCGCGGGGTGGAGCAGTTCGGTAGCTCGCCGGGCTCATAACCCGGAGGTCGTAGGTTCAAATCCTGCCCCCGCAACCAATTAGAAAACCCCACCCATTCGGGTGGGGTTTTTTGTTGTGCATAAGTTCTGCGCTAAAAAATGAACGTATTTATGGTTTTGCGTATGTCAATTACTTCCAAACTTGCAGTTACGCTTTCTAGCTTGCTTATCACTTCAGCCCTAGTGTTTGTTGAAGCCCCAGTTGCAATGGCTTGTTCCACTGGCGGGTCCGGAAGTTCTGGTGTTTCTCATGGATCTGCCATGCATTCGGGTTCGGTGACAGTTTGTGTGGGGGTTCAAACAACCACGCCAGCGGTAACTACTCCAACCTCACCAAAACCTCCTAGCGGAATAACGATCAAGCCAGTAGCGAAACCAGTTTGTCCAACTGCTGCCCAGCGCAAGCAAATGCCAAAGTCTCCAGATGCTGCGGAGCGTTGGGTCAAGTCCGTTTGCAATCCAAGCCCATCAGCCGCTTCCAAGCCAGCTTCGCCACCACCAGTGAGTTTTACTCCTGCAGCCTCCAGCTTCGCTAGCGCTGCCGTTTCCTTCTCGCCAAATCCACTCAAGGCATCTGTCTATCCGGCGTCGCAACTACCCGCGGGCGAGACATTTACATTTGGCGCAAACCCTTCGCTTCACTATGGGTCGCAAGTCGTTCTTGGTCGCCAGGCTGAGGTTCAGTTCTCACCGGCTGGGTTAGGTTGGCAATTCAGCGATGGAACTCGCATCCAAGGGGTAGAAATAAAGCGAAGCTTCGAGCAAACCGGAAAGTATCAAGCGTGGGCAATCGCTAACTATTTTGTGAGTTACCGAGTAGTTGGTGAGACGGCATGGCAAGCGGTGGCTGGCCAAATCTCAGTGTTAAGTAATGTTCTGGACTTGGACGTTTCAGTCAAGCTTCCAGCGGTTCCGCCAAAGCTGTTACTGGTGGGAGGGGAGTGCAGCGCAAACCCGAAAAGCTGGGGCTGCTTGCCCTAGCCGGTTATTGTTTTTCGCCATCTGTCATAGTCTTGTAGGTAGGTAAAGCTCCAGCTAATTCCCTGCGTAACCTCAGACTTGTTTGCCATGATTAAGGCAAGACGAAAGGCCTCCAACATGAGCATTCAACCGCAAGACGCAAACGGTCTCGGTAGAAAAAACAGTTACAACAGCCAGTTCCTTTTTGACCCTCCGGTTGCACTTACACCAAAGAAACTGAAGCAGAAGAAGACTAAAGAGAAAAGGCTGACGTTCTTCACAGCCACCT
>WLDW01000127.1 GCA_009704605.1 Actinomycetota bacterium | reverse complement strand
CAAAGCTCTTTCGCTGGAGTGGATGAGGCAGCCCTTGAAACAGCCACCACCTTTACATCTGATCCTTCTACCGACATTGACACCCTGATTACTCACAACCCTTCAGGGTCTAGTGCGAGAATCCAGATTCCTGGCGGCACCTTGCCCACTGGCACTGTGATTTCGGTTCGATACTTCAAGGATGCTTATCGTCAGCAGCAAATGATTGGCCAGGAGAACAACTACTTCTTCTCAATTGTGGTGTCTTGGCTTTATGGAACAGGCGCTACCGCGACTGTCCCAGACACTAACTATATAAATGGCGTGAATGGAGCTAGAAAGCCAATTACCGTGACCTTATCGAACACCGGAATCAGGGCCGGCGCCATGGTGTACCAGGTTATCGACGGAGTAGTAACGGACCTCAAGCGAGCAACTGTTGATGGCAGCATTCAGGTCGAGATTACCTCTGACCCGGAGCTTGTAGTTGCCGCTACCGCACCAACCGCTCCTAGAACCGTATCTGCGGTAAGTGGTTCACGCAAGTCTTCGGTTGTATCTTGGACTGCTCCTAGCCACAGCGGTGGAAGTGCAATCACTAACTACGATGTGCTGGTCAATGGAAGCGTTGTCTGCTCCGCAACCACTTCGCTATCTTGTGACCTATCAAACTTGAATGATGGAACTCGCTACAACGTCAGCGTGCTTGCCAGAAACGCAATTGGTGAGAGTGATTATGGAACCACCACCTTCACAACCGCTAGTGCTCCAGTGGTCGTCACCCCTCCAGTAACCGTAGCCCCACCTGCTGTGGTAAAGCCTGTGACCCCGCCAGTAGAGCTGCCAGCGGTTATTACCCCACCTGAAACGGTCACGCCAGAACCAGAGCCAGAGACTGAGGAGCCCGCTGTTGATTTGATCCCTGGCGCTCCAGTTCCTAACCCAGCAATTGGCGCAACCGGTGATGACTCTGCTCCGCCAGTTCCTTTTGATCCGCTTGCCACTCCAGAAGGAGTTACCGCCCTAACTTCAACAATCGGAGAAGTTGGCGCTGTTGCCGGTGCCGTTGCTGCAGCAGCCGCCGCGGCTGGTGCGGCAGCAGCAGCTGGTGCGGCAGCAGCAGCTGGTGGATCTTCTGGTGGTGGTGCTCGAGGAGGTGCCGCCGGAGGCGGAAGCGGTGAAGGAAGCGGTGGCGCTGGATCAATTTCAACCATCAATGCCACTCACGAAAATTACAGGAACCGTCGTCGAGGCCGCGGAGATCGTTGGAAGATTTGGAAGAATAAGTGGCTGGACTTCCTGGATAAGCCAACTATTACCTTGGCTGTTCGCTCGGCTAGATTCTCACCGCTTTTCTCAAAGATTGTTGTTGACGGTGCGTATCTGCGTGCAAGCCTTGGTTCATTCTCAATACTGCCTACCTTGTTTGGTGCCGTAGTTGCCGTTTGGTCAGCGCTTTTGAACACCACAGATGTTGCACCACCGCAGTGGCAGTGGCTGATTGTGATTGCGGTACTCGGCATCTTCGATACCTTCGCTGGTTTTGTCTCTACGACTTTGTTTGTGATAACCACGTTCTTGATGCACGGATCGATACCGATTGAAGACGTAAGGCTCCTTCTTGGTGTGATCATTGTGGGTTACGGACCGGCACTACTTGCTAACGCGTTCAGAGCCTTTAGAAGAGAGCCCGAAACTGGGGATATTTACTGGTGGGAGCGAATCGTTGACTTGGTAGTTCTGCCATTTATCGGTGGTTGGGTAACCGCCTCGATGATTGGCACCTTGCCAGCTCTTGCTGGAACCACCCTGGCGGTAGCCAACCACGTAAATGACTTTGCCTTGGCAGTTGCTTTTGCAATCGTGCTGCGTGTGATTTTGGAAGAGGGGGTTGCCAGGTTATTCCCAGAGCGTCTTGACACTCTTCACCCCACCGATGTTGACGAGACCGATCCACCTCAGAGATGGATTTCAATTGCCTTCCGGTTATCAATATTCATTTTTGTAACAGCCGCCTTGATGGGTAACGTTTGGCAGGTCTGGGTCGGTAGCGCACTGTTTATCTTGCCGACAATAATTGGCTTCTTCGCCCAGAAGTTCAAGAATTTCCCTTGGATCTGGAGGCTGCTACCTACTGGAATCCCAGGCCTTGCCTTCACCCTGTTGGTTGCTTCCGCGACCACCTCTGTGGTTGGAATGTGGTTTGGAACTAGCCCGGATCTAGCGCTTTGGTCCTTTGCCATATTGCCTATCCCGATGCTGGTCCTAGCTGTCCTTACGATGCTGGGTCGAAGGGGTGTTGAGGACGAGGTTCGATTCATCCGCAGACCAAAGCTTAAGTGGGTTTACCGTATTGGTGGAATTGTGATGCTACTTGTGACCATGAACCTAGCTGGCGTTATCTAACAACCTGCCTTGTGGCCTTATTAGGCTTGAGCCATGAGTCCAACCCCAAAGAACAAAAACGGCTTTGAGCCAAAAACTTGCTTGCGCTGCGGTCGGGGATTTGAGTGGCGTAAGAAGTGGGCCAAGGACTGGGAAAACGTAAAGTATTGCTCAGATAAGTGCAGGGGCTAACTCATCGCTACCGCCAAGCATTCTTTTCAACGCATACTTCTTATTCCCTTTGATCACCTAAACACCGAAAGAGGCGTTCTAAAAAAAGCCAATGCCAAGACCGACCTAGTGCTACTGGTTGAAAGCGAGCGAATGATCAAGGGTCGGCCTTGGCATAAAGAACGACTGTTCTTTATGATTTCTTCCGCAAGGCATTTTGTTGCGGTCTTGGAAGCCAAGGGCTTCAAGGTCCTGTATTTCAAAGACAAGTCAACCCAATCAGGTATTGAAAAAGCTCAAGCAGAGTATGGCAAGCTGCCGGTTTATTGTGCGGAGCCTTCTTCTCACAGACAGTTCGCCCAGCTAAAAAAGGTTGGTGTGCAATTTGTTGATAACGATTTCTTTTTGACCCCGAGAGCATTATTTGCCAGCTGGGCCGAAAGCCAAAAAAGCTTTGTAATGGAGAATTTCTATCGAGCTCAAAGAATCAGACTGAACATCCTGGTTGAAGGAAACAAACCAGTTGAGGGCAGGTGGAACTTTGACGCTGAAAACCGGTTACCACCTCCTAAAAACTACACCTGGCCAAAAAGACTGACTCACTCCAGAGATGAGATAGACAATCAAGTAGCCAAGGAACTTGGCTATCAGCCAACTGATAGCTGGGCTACCACCAGATCTGGTGCTCTAAAGCAACTAAAGAACTTCTTGGATAACCACTTGGCTGGCTTTGGTCCTTACGAGGATGCCGTCACTTTGGATGACTGGTCTTTGCACCATTCCCTATTGAGTCCTTACTTGAATAACGGCCTATTGACTGCCGAAGAGGT
>WLDW01000126.1 GCA_009704605.1 Actinomycetota bacterium | reverse complement strand
TAAGAGTAATCGCCGCAAACGTCGATCAGAGCTTGCTCCACGGGATAGAGCACTCGAATGTGGTCAGCGCAACTGATCTGAGCAAGAGCATCAATGATGCAATTGGCAGCTTTGATCTGCTGGTCATGGCGGCAGCGGTTGCCGATTACAGCCCAACTATTGTTTCTGATGTGAAGATTAAGAGGTCTGCTTCCGGAGAGAACATCCAGATCTCGCTGACTGCAAATCCTGATATCGTCGCATCTGTCTCGGAAAGGACCAGAAGCACGGGATCAGACGCGGTGATCGTCGCCTTTGCTGCGGAGTCAGGAGATGATCTAGAGTCGTTGGCCAAGACAAAGCTCCTCTCAAAAAAGTGCGACTTTGTTGTTGCTAACAGCATCAGCTCAGGCGAAGTATTCGGCTCGGATCAGAACTCGGTCTTGTTGGTTTCTCAGAGCGATTCGACTAGGTTCTCGGGTTCGAAGCTAGAGATTGCAAGGGCTGTTTTGGAGATTGTTTCCAGTAAAGTTGTTAGGTCACCAAGAGGGGTTTCCAAATGAGCAATTTACGTCAGTTCACGTCTGAGTCTGTTACTGAAGGCCATCCAGATAAAATCTGTGATCAAATCTCAGATGCGATTCTCGATGCCATGCTAACCGAGGACCCTAATGCCCGTGTCGCGGTAGAGACAATGGTGACAACCGGACTGGTTCACGTTGCCGGTGAGGTTTCAACTTCTGGATACGTTGAGATTCCTGCAATTGTTCGTAAGACCATACTTGACATCGGTTACAACTCTTCGAGCATTGGTTTTGATGGAGCAAGCTGTGGCGTCTCAGTTTCTATCGGTCAGCAGTCACCAGACATCGCTCAGGGTGTTGATTCTGGTTTAGAAGTTCGAGACGGCGGCTCGTCCGACCCTTACGAGTTACAGGGTGCTGGCGACCAGGGCCTAATGTTTGGCTACGCAAGCAATGAGACCAGTAACTTCATGCCAACGGCTATAGCCCTAGCTCACAGACTTTCTGAGAAGCTCTCCGCAGTAAGAAGAAGTGGTCAGGTTGACTTTCTTAGGCCGGACGGCAAAACCCAGGTCACGATTGGCTACGAAGGATCCACTCCTCGAACAGTCGAAGCCATCGTCGTTTCTTCTCAGCACAACGATAAAGTCAGTCAGGCGGAGATTCACGCTGCAATTCGCGAGCAGGTAGTGAATCCAATTCTTTCTGAATCTGGACTTGATTTCTCAAACGCAAAGCTTTTCATCAACCCAACCGGAAAGTTCGTTATTGGTGGCCCGCAGGGAGATGCCGGTCTAACTGGCCGCAAAATCATCGTAGACACATATGGTGGAGCTTCTCGGCACGGTGGCGGAGCTTTCAGCGGTAAAGATCCCTCTAAGGTTGACCGTTCAGCTGCTTATGCCATGAGATGGGTAGCTAAGAATGTTGTCGCTTCCGGAGCTGCCGATCGTGCAGAAGTGCAGGTTGCCTACGCAATTGGTGTTGCTAATCCAGTCGGTATCTACCTGGAAACCTTCGGCACTGAGAAGGTTGACACTCAGCAAATAGAGAAGGCAATCAGGGACATTTTTGACTTGAGACCCCGAGCAATTGTTGAGTCACTAGACCTACTTAGACCGATCTACAAAAAGACTGCCGCCTACGGACACTTTGGACGCGAACTGCCTGAATTCACTTGGGAGAAGTTGAATCGAGTAGAGGAACTTCGTTCTGCACTGAAGCTATAGCTATGCCAGTAATTGCGAAGGTTGCCGTAGTCTCGAATCTTCCACAGCTAGACAAACTTTTTGATTACCTAGTACCAGACGAGCTTGTGTCTGTCACTTGGGTTGGCTCAAGAGTGAAAGTCCCTTTTGGTAAGTCAGCGAAGGCCTACGAAGGCTTTATCTTCCAGCTTGAAACCTCATCAGATTTCCCCGGGCAGCTTTCAAGCGTTCAAGAAGTAATAGGGACAAAGCCTGCTCTCTCGGCAGAGCTGATTGAATTCCTACAAGATCTTGCGGTTCGATCCGCGTCACCTATTGGTGAGATTTTGAAGCTCGCTGTTCCACCGCACATGCCAAGAGCTTTCAAAGCCCACATCGATTTAGCTGAACCGCAACTGATTCCTGTGAAGGCGGCACCACTGCTTGAGAACGTTCGGGCCCAAGAGCTTGTGCGCAAGGCTTCGAAGCATGCCGTGCTTGAAAGGCCCACAATCGCTTCGCTTGGAGTGGGTCCCGATGTCCGAAACTTCCCAAGCTGGGTAGTTTCGATGTGTTCAATAGCAGCCTTGAATCTCCAAGAAGGAAAATCTTCAATATTTGCTGTTCCAGACTTTCGGGATCAAGAGGTACTCCTGGAAGCACTTGGTGTTTTCGACCTTGATGATTTCATTGCGAATTTCTCGCAAGAGCAACCAAAATCCAAAATTTATGAGGCTTACCTTCGTGCTTTGGATGAGACGCCAAGAGTGATTGTTGGTTCTAGATCTGTGATTCTTGCTCCAGCGCACAAACTCGGAACAATTGCTATCTTCGATGATGGTGACCGGAGCTTCACGGATCAATCCGCGCCGTATCTGAACGCTCGAGACAACGCCCTTTTGAGACAAAGCATTCAAGAATGCTCTCTAGTATTCCTGTCGTACTCGAGATCCACTGATATACAGCGCCTCGTTGAAACTGGATACCTCAAGGACTCTTCTGAAACATTTCCAAAGCCTAAGATTTCAGTTTCAGAACCTGGTTTCAGGGTTGACTCTCACGCCTTCAAGGCGATCAAGAAGGGTTTGGAAACCGGTTCAGTTCTGGTTCAAGTGGCTTCTAAGGGAGAGTCCACAGCACTCTTTTGTTCATCTTGCGACAAGAGGGTTTCATGTCAGGTTTGCGCTGGTCCGGTTTGGGTCGATGGTTCTGGTGTGAGAAAGTGCCGCTGGTGCAATTCTTTCTCTCCTTCAGTTGCTTGTGAATGTGGATCAATCGAGATCAACAAGGGTAGAGCAGGAGCTTCGAGAACAGCTTCGGAGCTCGGGCGATCATTCCCAAACTCGAAGGTAATTGAGTCAACCGGTGATAACAGGGTTCTGAGCGTTTCTCAGGGAAGGAATCTAGTTATCGCAACAGCTGGTGCCGAGCCATTTGTTATTGAGGGGTATCGAGCAGTTGTCATACTTGATGCCCAAACACTTCTATCAAGACAGAATCTTCGGGCAACCGAGGATGCCGTGAGACTTTGGTCTAACGCTATTTCCAAGCTAACTACCGACGGAGAAGCGGTGCTTGTGGGAGTGTCAGGATCTTTGTCTCAGAAGTTCTGTCTCTGGCAACAAGTTGAGATTGCCGCTTCCGAACTAGCCTCTCGAAGGGAGCTTAGTCTCCCTCCAGCTCTC
>WLDW01000125.1 GCA_009704605.1 Actinomycetota bacterium | reverse complement strand
TCGATTAGATCCTTGGTAAACACATCACCTGCAAGTAAGTAGTCGTGATCTGCCTCTAGCGCCTGCAGAACTTCTTCCAGGGTTCCAGGAACCTGTGGGATCAGCTTTGCTTCCTCTGGTGGCAATTCGTAAAGGTCTTTGTCCACTGGCTCGTGAGGCTCAATACGGTTCTTGATGCCATCAAGACCTGCCATAAGCATCGCTGCGAAGGCAAGGTAAGGGTTTGAGGAAGCATCTGGCGCGCGGAACTCGATGCGCTTAGCTTTCGGGTTAGTTCCAGTCATTGGAATACGAATAGCGGCTGATCTGTTTCCGGCGGAGTAAACAAGGTTTACCGGAGCTTCGAAACCAGGCACTAGGCGGTGGTAGGAGTTAACGCTCGGGTTGGTGAATGCAAGCAAGCTTGGTGCGTGCTTCAGGATTCCACCGATGTACCAGCGGGCCATGTCGCTTAGTCCACCGTAGCCACTCTCGTCGTAGAACAGTGGCTTGCCGTCTTTCCACAGTGACTGATGCACGTGCATACCTGAACCATTGTCGCCAAATAGTGGCTTTGGCATAAAGGTTGCAGTCTTGCCAAATGAGTGTGCAACGTTTTTCACAATGTACTTGAACTTCAAGATGTCATCGCCTGCGTGCAGAAGGGTGTCAAAGCGGTAGTTGATTTCACCCTGACCTGCGGTGCCAACTTCATGGTGGCTTCGCTCGACGGACAATCCGGCAGCTTCTAGCTCGAGTACGATCTGGTCACGAATGTCTGCGTGCTGATCTAGTGGAGAAACTGGGAAGTAACCGCCCTTGTAAGGAGTCTTGTTGGCCAAGTTTCCACCGGACTCTTCACGACCGGAGTTCCAAGCAGCCTCGGAGCTATCGATGAAGTGGTAGGCGGTGTTTGCCTTTACTTCGTAACGAACGTCATCGAAGATGAAAAATTCTGCTTCTGGAGCAAAGAACGCAGTGTCTGCAATACCGGTAGTTGATAGGTAGGCCTGAGCTTTCTTAGCGACCTGTCTTGGGTCGCGGCCATAGATTTCACCAGTTCTTGGGTTGTAAATATCAAAGATCATGTTCAGTGTCTTCTCAACTCGGAAGGCATCCAAATATGCAGTAGTTACATCGGGGATTAGCTGCATATCTGATTCATGGATGGAGGCAAAACCCCTAATTGAGGAGCCGTCGAAGAGTTGACCGTCAACAAAGAACTGCTGGTCGATCATGGCAGCTGGAAGGTTGAAGTGCTGCTGCACACCAGGCAGATCGGTGAAGCGAACGTCTAGAAACTTTACGTCGTTGTCTTTGATGTATTTGACTACTTCTGCGGCGGTTTTGAACATTAGAGATCCCTTCAAATCAACTGGTTATAGACAAATCTTAGCTAGCTAGATGTTTCAAGCTGTTTTAGGAATGTTTCAGGAATGTAAAATCTACATTCTCCGGCCAGCGCGCATCCGGTTAGGGTCAATGCCCTTCGGGATCGGGATGTTCAGGCCCAGACCAGCAAGCCGCTTGTTGACAACAGAGATTTCTGCTCGGCTGAGGGTCTTTTTGAGCTTGTAAATAGCCTTGGTCAAGGCATGCAGCGGAACTGAACCTGGTTGGTCATTTACCGAAAGCACGGACACGGTTACTCCAGGAATAGCCCTTGAGACCTTGCGTTTTTCGTCTTCTACTATCTGCCTCAGGCGCGCTGAGCTGCCTTCGCCGATTAGAACAACGCCAGCTCGCCCAACAGCTCGATAGACAGCGTCGCGGGATTTAGGGTCTACCGCAACTGGCATATCACTTGTCGAGTAGCCACGCTTTAGGGTCGCAGTAAGTACAGCGGCCACCGCACCCGGTTGGCCAGAAATTCTCATGAACGCAGCGCGTTCGGCTCTTCTGGAGAGCACACCGAGGGCCAAAAGAATTGAGAACAGCACGGTCGATACCGACCAGAGGAATATCGAGAGCGGGGAGTCCATAAAAAACAGCAGGATGATTACAATTCCAGCTGCCATGGGTCCAACAAAGGAAAGTATTCCAAGTGGAACAAAGTTCTTATCAGCCTTGGCAGTTAACTTATAGACCTGCCAAAGTTGCTTGATTCTGCCTGGCTCTTTTTTAACCTTTGGCTTTTTATCTGCCATTTTTTCCTTCTTGTTATGCAACAGCCTGCGAGAAGCCATCTCTTGCTGCAGCTTCTGCTAGGTGTTGGAGATTCTCTGGAACTGGAAGCCCCTTTTTGTTCATCGATTGAGCCCAAAGTCTGCCCGCGCGGTAAGAAGACCTAACCAGAGGTCCGCTGAGCACTCCCAAGAAGCCAAGCTGTTCCGCTTCGTTCTTGAGCTCAACAAACTCCTGCGGCTTTACCCAGCGTGAAACTGGGTGGTGCTTAGGGGTTGGTCGCAAATACTGAGTAATGGTCAAGATGTCCGTTCCTGCATCATGCAGATCTTTCATAGCTTGGGAAATCTCTTCAATGGTTTCACCCATTCCAAGGATCAAGTTCGACTTGGTCACCAGGCCAAATTCTCTGGCTTGAGTGATTACATCAAGCGATCTTTCATAACTAAAAGCTGGGCGAATCTCCTTGAAAATGCGTGGAACTGTTTCTACGTTGTGAGCGAAGACCTCTGGCTTGGCGTCAAAAACCTTCTTTAGCAATAGCGGGTTACCTGAGAAGTCAGGAACTAAAATCTCAACTCCGGTGCCGGGTGATTTTTTATGTATCTGCTTGATGGTCTCGGCGTACAGCCAAGCTCCCTCATCTGGAAGATCATCTCTTGCCACTCCGGTTACGGTGGCATAGCGAAGCTGCATTTGCCTTACTGATACTGCAACTCGTCTAGGTTCATCTGGATCAAAAGCCACCGGCTTTCCGGTGTCGATCTGGCAGAAATCACACCGTCTGGTGCACTGTGAGCCACCAATCAAGAAAGTAGCTTCGCGATCTTCCCAGCATTCGTAAATGTTTGGGCAACCAGCTTCCTGGCAAACGGTGTTTAGATTCTCAGCTTTAACAAGTTTTTGCATGGCCTGATACTCAGGACCCATTTTTGCTACGGTTCTAATCCATTCAGGCTTGCGCTCAATGGGAATGGCCGAGTTTCGAGCCTCGATTCGAAGCATCTTTTTGGCAGGCTTTTCGCCCTGGTCGATCTGGCTCATAGGACAACTTTAGCAATGTCGGTCAGGCGAAGCTTTACTCGCTCAGCAGCCATAGCCGGCGTGACCAAAGTGCCAGTTAGTTCAGTAATTGAGCTAGTTCCAGCATCGTCAATTCCACAAGCCACGATGTGATCATAGGCATCCAGTGAGTTGGAGCAGTTCAAGGCAAAGCCATGCATGGCTACACGTTCGGAGACTCTGATGCCAATTGCCGCAACTTTCAAGTGAGTGTCACCAGTTGGAGCCCAAACTCCCGAGCGGCC
>WLDW01000124.1 GCA_009704605.1 Actinomycetota bacterium | reverse complement strand
CCTTCTTCGAGGGACTCTTGACCGTAGTCTTCGTGGCGATTTAGCGAATCCATTTGGATACCAATTCTTTTTTGAGTTTTCTAAGAAAGAAACTAATTATCCGACGGTAGCGCCAATGCGCTTGCCTCTGGTGTGCTCTGGTCTGCAAGCTAGGTTTTCAGTCTTAGCCACACACTCATCACACAGCAGCACTAGATCTCTACAAGCTAGGGAAGAGCAGTCGTGGAAGTTACTGGTTTTGCCACCACATGCTTCGCACTCACCAATTGTTTTGACCTCTGGAGAAAAGTCCATCTTCATGCGGTCATCGAAGACGTATAAAGATCCTTCCCAAAGACCCTTATCGCCATACTTCTCGCCGTAGCGAACGATGCCGCCCTTGATTTGGTAAACCTCTTGGAAGCCGCGGTTTTTCATGGCAACTGACAAAACTTCGCAACGGATACCCCCGGTGCAGTAGGTGACCACTGGCTTGTCTTTCAGGTGGTCATACTTTCCAGATTCAATCTCTTTGACAAAGTCATGAGTTGTTTCAACATCAGGAACAACTGCGTTTTTGAACTTGCCAATCTTGGCTTCAAAAGCATTGCGTCCATCGAAGAACACAACCTCATCGCCGCGATCAGAAACCAGTTGGTTTACTTCTTCAGGCTTGAGGTGCTTGCCACCACCGATGATTCCCTTGGGTCCAACCTTTAGCTCTTCGGTGGCTCCGAAGGCAACTAGTTCGCTACGAGATCGAACTCTCAGTCTTGGAAAATCATTGCCGGTGCCATCGGACCACTTGAAATCAATCTTGTTAAAACCTGGGTACTCCTTGGTGGCGCGGGCATACTTCTTTAGCGCTTCCATATCTCCTCCAAGGGTTCCATTGATGCCGTGCTTGGAGATAACAATGCGACCCTTTAGTCCCAGTGATTCACACAGGGTGCGCTGCCAAAGCTTCATGGCTTCGGGGTCCGGAACCGGAGCAAAGCCGTAATAGAGAATGATTTTCTGCAGGTCCACAGCCAAATTCTATCCTCAAGGGTTCTCTAGAATAAAGGGATGAAACTTCTCCCCGGTATTGACGCCACCTCACTAGACAAGCAAACAAGAGCCCAAGACGACCTGTTTAGACACGTCAACGGCACCTGGTTGGACAAAACCGAAATCCCCGAAGATAAGGCCATCTACGGAAGCTTTCATATGCTTGCCGACGCTTCTGAAGAAGCCGTCAAGCTAATCCTGGAAGAAGCAGCAGCAAACCCAAAACCAGGCGTCAGCCAGCAAATCGGCGATCTCTACGCCTGCTTCCTAGACGAAGCAAAGGCTAACGAGCTTGGCCCAGAACCAATCAAGGCAGACCTGAACCAAGTTGCAGAGCTAAAGACCATAGGCGAGGCAACCAGGCTGCTAGGGGAGTTCGAAAGAACCGGAACCAGCGGCATCTTTGCAATGTATGTCGATAACGATCCGAACGATCCAACCAGATACCAGGTGAATCTTTACCAAGGAGGACTTGGTCTTCCTGACGAGGCTTACTACCGCGAAGACAAGCACAAAGAAATCCTTGAGGCTTACCAGGTTCACGTTGGCAAGATGTTTGCGCTCGCAGGCTGGGACAAAGACCAGGCAACTGCCGCCGCCAAAACTGTTGTCGAGCTTGAGACAACCCTTGCCTCAAAGCACTGGGACAACGTCGCTACCCGCGATGCCGACAAGACCAACAACCCAACCAAGTTCGCTGAGCTGCAGAAGCTCACACCTACCTTCCATTGGAACTTTTGGTTCGAAGGAGCAGGAATCGATCCGAAGGTCCTAGCGGAATCAATTGTGATGATGCCTTCCTTCTTCGAAGGACTGGCTTCCGTTTACTCTGAAAGCAACCTAGAGAACATCAAGACCTGGCTTAGCTGGAATGTGATTTCTTCGAAGGCCGCTTACCTGTCGCAAGAATTTGTGGATGAAAGATTTGCCTTCTATGGAACCAAGTTGACCGGTGCACCGGTCAACCGCGCTCGCTGGAAGCGAGCAGTATCTCTTGTTGAAGGTTCTTTGGGTGAAGCGGTAGGAAAGATCTACGTACAGAAGTATTACCCGCCAGAAGCAAAAGCCAAGATGGATCAGTTAGTTGAGTATTTGATTCAGGCTTACCGCGAAAGCATTCAAGAACTTGAGTGGATGAGCGATGAGACCAAAAAGAAGGCACTGGTCAAGCTAACCAAGTTCACACCAAAGATCGGGTATCCGACAAAATGGAAAGACTACTCAAGCATCGTCATCGACCGAAACGATTTGGTTGGCAACGTGAAGCGCGTCACCTCTTGGGGGCTAGATCGAGAGATGAAGAAGATTGGTTCTCCGATTGACCGCGAAGAGTGGTTCATGACCCCGCAAACCGTAAACGCCTATTACAACCCAGGTTTCAACGAGATTGTTTTCCCAGCAGCAATTCTGCAGCCGCCTTTCTTCTCACTGGAGTCAGATGACGCTGTGAACTTCGGAGCAATCGGTGCCGTTATCGGTCACGAGATCGGTCACGGTTTCGATGATCAGGGTTCTAAGTACGACGGAGACGGAGCACTAATCAGCTGGTGGTCAGATGCAGACCGAAAGTCATTCGAGGAGCGAACTGCAAGTTTGATCTCACAGTTCAACGAACTCTCTCCTGCGCAGCTGCCGGATGAGAACAAGGTCAATGGGGAGCTAACCATCGGAGAAAACATCGGAGATCTAGGTGGTCTTGGAATTGCTTACCGCGCTTACCTTCTTTCTCTAAAGGACAACGGTGGATCAGAGCCTGCACCAATTGATGGACTAACCGCTAAGCAAAGACTGTTTCTTTCCTGGGCCCAGGCTTGGAGAACAAAGGGAAGAGATGAAATGGTGCTGCAGAGATTAGCTACCGACCCACACTCACCACCTGAGTTTCGCTGCAACCAGATTGTTCGAAACATTGATGCTTTCTATGAAGCTTTTGATTTATCTCCAGAGGATGCGCTCTGGCTAGATCAGTCACAGCGAGTGAGCATCTGGTAAATGAAGCTTTGGCTAAGACTTATTGTTCAGCTAGTTAGCTGGAGAACAAGAACACCACTTCAGATTCACGAGGTTGCCAAAAGAAAGTTTCGGGTCTGGCCAACTGATCTAGATATCTACGCCCATATGAACAACGGTGTGTTTCTAACCATCCTTGATCTTGCTCGGTATGACCACGGCAAAAGAACTGGAATTTGGAACAAGTGGAAAAAGCTTGGCTGGTATCCGGTTGTGGTAGCGGAGAACATCACATTTAGAAAGTCTTTAGAACCTTGGCAAGAATTCACGCTTGAGAGCAAGGTCATCGGTTGGACCGACGAGGCTTTCTATTTCGAACAAAGATTCGTTGTCAAACACCAGATCTATGCCAGGGCGATAGTCCGCATTCGCTTTCTAAAGCGCTCCAGAGG